>CAYYEE010000473.1:0-3919 GCA_964470775.1 uncultured Planctomycetota bacterium
GGGGTGTGTAGTCAAGGCGGCCGTCCTGGGCCAGAGACGCCAAGGCGCGGCGCGCCTGATCCTCGGACATGCCGGCGGCCTTGGCCACTTCGTGCAGACCAAAGCGATAGACGCCGGGCGACTCCAGGTCGGCGGCCACGGAAAGGGCTTCGAAGACCTGGCGCTGGTTGGGGCCGCGGATGGAGGCGAGGATTTCGGCGCCCGGGCGGTCGAGGCGGACCGTGGCCATGGCCTCGACCGCGTTGGCGCGCGTCAGGCCGGCGTGGTCCATCATGCGCAACGCGGAGGCGACCTGTCCCTCTTTCACGTCGTCGAGCATCGTGGCGATCTGGGCGCAGCTCATGTTGACGGGGTTTTCCGGTATCTCCCAGAGCAGATGGTAGACGTTGCGGACGGTTTCGCGGGGGGGGTAGTTGAGGTCGATGAAGAACTCGCGGAGGAAGCGGTCCTCGGGCGAGAAGAGGAGCGTGCAGCGCGAGGGATGGCCGTCGCGGCCGGCGCGGCCGATTTCCTGATAATACTGCTCCACGGAACCGGGGAAGTTGAAGTGGACCACGAAGCGCACGTCGGGCTTGTCGATGCCCATGCCAAAGGCGATGGTGGCCACGGCGATGCGCGCCTTGCCGGAGAGGAAGCGCTCTTGGGCGGCGGCGCGGTCGTCGGGGTCCAGGCCGGCGTGATAGGCCAAGGTGGTGGGCTCGATGTCGCGCAGGGCCTCGGCCAGTTCATCGGTCTTGCGGCGGGTGCCCACGTAGACGATGCCCGGTCCGGTTTCGCGCCGGACAATCTGGAGCAGGTCGTCGAGCTTGCGGTCGTTGTCGCGCTCGTGGATGACGCGGAGAACCAGGTTGGGCCGGTCGAAGCCGCGGACGTGGACCTCCACTTGGCCGGGTTTCAGGCCCAGGCTCTCGATGATGTCTTGCTGCACGCGGGGGGTGGCGGTGGCGGTGAGAGCGGTGACGCAGGGCATGCCCGCGAGCTGGCGGAACTGCTTGATGCGGCGGTAGTCGGGCCGGAAGTCGTGGCCCCACTCGCTGATGCAGTGGGCTTCGTCCACGGCTATCCGCGCGACCTTGACCTGGCGCAGCATGTCGAGGAAGGCGGCGTTCTGAAATCGCTCGGGCGCGGCGTAGAGCAGGCGCACGCGTCCGGCCACCGCGTCGTCCATGCGGCGGCGCTGCTCATCGGGGCTGAGGCTGGAGTTGATGAACGCGGCCGGCGCGCCGCGGCGGACCAGCTCGTCCACTTGGTCCTTCATCAGCGCGATCAGCGGCGAGATGACCAGCGTGAGGCCATCGGCCAGCAAGGCGGGGAGTTGGTAGAGGAGCGACTTGCCGCTGCCGGTGGGCATGACCACGAGCAGGTTGCGGCCAGCCAAGGCGGAGCGGACCACGTCCTCCTGGCCAGCGCGGAAACCCTGGTGGCCGAAGACGCGCCGCAGGATTTCGGCCGCGCGTTGCATGTCGTCCGGCGTCGAGTTCGCGCGCATGTCATTCACGGCGGGGACCAGGACCGGGAAGGGAGACAGGTGAGGCCCCAGTGGCCACGGATGGATTGTACGCGGCTGACGGGCAGAGGTAAAGGGCGAGGCGGGCCGGACGGGTTCGAGGGCATGGAAGGCGTGGGCGATGCGGAGAGGGAGGGGGAGGCGATCGGTTATGTTCGTGGTTTTGCTGTTGACAATATACGATTTTCGTGGCATTATTCTTGTGTTTCTACGAAAACAGGAGATCAACCATGAAAATCGGGACCGTCAAAGAGATCAAGACGCACGAATACCGGGTGGGGTTGACGCCAGCTTGCGTGCGGGCCTATCGCCGGGCTGGGCACGAGGTTCTGGTGGAGGCGGGCGCTGGGGACAACGCTGGCTTTTCGGACGCAGAGTACGCGGCGTCCGGGGCGCGGGTTGTGGCGGATCGCCGCCAGGTGTATGACCAGGCCGAGATGCTGGTCAAGGTGAAGGAACCGCTGGCCGAGGAATACGGATTCTTCCACGCGGGTCAGATTTTGTTCACCTATTTGCACCTGGCGCCTGCGCCGGAGCTGGCCAAGGCGCTGATGGCCAGCCGGGTGAAGGCGGTGGCGTACGAGACAATTGAGCTGCCGGGCGGCGCGCTGCCGTGTCTGAAGCCGATGAGCGAGATCGCGGGGCGGTTGTCTGTGCAGGAGGGCGCCAAGTATCTGGAAAAGCCGTTTGGCGGGCGCGGCGTGCTGCTGGGCGGCGTGCCGGGCATCGCGCACGGCGAGGTCGTGGTGCTGGGCGCTGGAGTGGTGGGCATGAACGCGTGCAAGATGGCGGTGGGCATCGGGGCGAACGTCACGGTTCTGGACATCAACGCGGACAAGCTGGAATACCTGGACGACCTGTTCGGCTCGCGCATCACCACGCTGTACAGCACGGACGCGAACATGGAGGCGGCCGCGGCCAAGGCGGACCTGCTGGTGGGCGCGGTGTTGATCCCCGGCGCCACGGCGCCCAAGTTGATCCGGCGCGAGCACTTGAAGTTGATGAAGCGCGGGTCGGTGATCGTGGACGTGTCCGTGGACCAGGGCGGCTGCGTGGAGACCACGCGGCCCACCACGCACGAAAAGCCGGTGTTTGTGGAAGAGGGCGTGGCGCATTACTGCGTGGCCAACATGCCCGGCGCCGTGCCGGTCACTTCCACGCTGGCCCTCACCAGCGCCACGCTGCCCTTCGGGTTGATGATTGCGAATCTGGGGCTGGAGAAGGCGTGCGCGCAGTCGGCGCCGCTGGCCAAGGGCGTGAACCTCTACGCGGGCAAGTGCGCGCACCCCGGTGTTGCGGCCAGCCTGGGCTTGGCGTATACTCCGCTGCAAACCCTTATAGCGTGAGGATGATGCAGCCCGACCCCACAGACTGGAAAATTATCCACCTGCTCTCTGAGAAGCACATGAGCAACACGGACATCGCCCGCAAACTGGGCGTGTCGGAGGGGACGGTGCGTCAGCGGCTCAAACGCCTGCAAGACGCGGGCATTGTGAAGATCAAGGCGTTGCGCGATCCGAATCTTTTGCAGGATCAGCAGTTGGCGCTGGTGACGGCCAACGTGAGCGAGCCGCGGCTGCTGGACATCAAGGCGCGCGAGATATCCAAGCTGGACCGGGTGCTGTCCGTGTCCATCCTCACAGGGCAGTACGACCTGATGATCGAGGTGCTGGTAGACTCGAACAACGGGCTTGTACGATTCCTGACCGAGGAACTGGCGGCGGTGTCGGGGCTGCGCAAGACGGAGACGTTCCTGCTGCTGCGAAGTTACAACAAGTGGATATGACGCGGCGGCCGGCCGCGCCAATGAACAGGTCCACAGGACCTGCGGGGTTCCGACCGTTTGCGGCGACTCGTCGCCGGCCACGATGCCCACCTGCCCGGCAAAGCGCGCGGCGTTCCTTCCGTTTCTTCCACAACCCGACCTTCCGCACTGGATAGGCGCACACCGTTGTGTATAATGAGGCGGGCCATTGAGAGATCGGGAAAGATAACGAGCTTCGTGGAGGCGTGAGGGGTGGCCAAGGCCAAAGCGTTGATTGTGGACGACGACGTGACGCTGCGGGAGACGCTCGTCGAGACTTTCCGGGGCGACGGTTACGAAGTGGAAGGGGCGCCCGACGGCGAAACAGCGCTGCAACTGCTGGATGACACCTTCGACGTGGCGCTGGTGGATCTCGTCCTGCCTGGCATTGACGGCATCGAGACGCTGCGCCAGGCCAAGCAGAAGACCGACCGCTGCGATATCGTGATGGTGACCAGCCACGGCGCCGTGGAGACGGCGGTGGAGGCCATGCGCCTGGGCGCGGCCGACTACATCACCAAACCCGTGCACCCGGCCGCGCTGCTGGCGCGCATGGACCGCCTGCTGCAACAGCGCCGGCTGGCCGGCGAAGTGGCGCGCCTGCGCCG
>CAYYEE010000474.1:0-3916 GCA_964470775.1 uncultured Planctomycetota bacterium
GTGGCGGCCGTTGCGGAACATCTTCCATTGGCTTGCGGGCGCGCTGTCCAGTCTCAGGCCGGCCTCGCCTCGGGCGGCGAAGATCGGCCACTCGCCCAGGCAGACGCCGCGCGGCGAGCGGTTCTCCACCACGCCGCGCACGGCCAGGCGGCCGTCGCCGGCGCGCAGGACCTGGCGCGAGATGGCGATGCCGGCGAAGTCGGCGGCGTCCGTGGTCATTTGGCCGGAGCCGAGGCCTGGGACTTCGGCGCGGACCGTGGTCGAGAACACGGACCCGCCCGAGGCCAGCGGCGCGACGCGAGCCAGGGCGCGGTCGTCCGGGTGGCAGGAGATTTGGGGCAGGTGGAACGCGGCGCTCAGAGAGACGTGGCCGGACGAGAAGGAAACCGGCGGAAAGAGTGGCGTGGACAAATTGGATCTCCAGAAGCAGGGCGGCGGGTATCATCGAGGCAGAGAGAATAACCTGAAGAAGTGACGGGTTCAAGGATGGGGTGAGGCGGGTTGTCGAATCCGATGGCCCGGCCTACAATGCTGTCGGCGCATGGGAACGCGGGAGACAGGGAGGGCGTAAGCGATGGCGGCGAGTGGTTCTAGACGGCGGCCCAACATCCTCTTTTTCTTCACGGACGACCAACGTTTCGACACGATCCACGCGCTGGGCAACCCGCACATTCATACCCCGCACATGGACGCGCTGGTCCGGCAGGGCACGGCGTTTACGCGCAACTGCATCATGGGTGGGTCGTGCGGGGCGGTGTGCATGCCCAGTCGCGCGATGCTGATGACCGGCCGCACGCTCTATCGCATCAAGGGCATGGGCCAGACCGTGGCGCCGGAGCACGTGATGCTGCCCGAGCTGCTGCGGCGCGAGGGTTACCAGACCTTTGGCGTGGGCAAGTGGCACAATGGACCCGATGCCTACGCGCGGTGCTTCACGGATGGGGCGGAGATCTTCTTCGGCGGCATGGACGACCATTGGAACGTGCCGGCGTGCGACTTTGACCCCACGGGCCGCTATCCCGAGCCGCGCGAGCGGACCACGCCCATGGAGATACGCTATGACGACGAGGGGCGGCCGTACCGGGCGGTATGGACGGGCAAAAATATCTATGACCACGTCCGGCCGGGCAAGCACTCCAGCGAGCTTTTCGCGGACGCGGCCATCGAGTTCCTGAAGCGCCGCGACGCGAGCCGGCCGTTTTTCGCCTACGTGGCCTTCATGGCGCCGCACGACCCGCGCGAGACGCGGCCGGACTATCACGCGATGTACGACCCGGACAAGCTGCCGCTGCCGGAAAGCTTTATGCCGGCGCATCCCTTTGACAACGGCCAGTTGACGGTTCGCGACGAGATGCTGGCGCCGCGTCCGCGCACGCCGGAGAACACGCGCCAGCAGATCGCGGACTATTACGCGATGATTACGCACGCGGACGCGCAGATGGGGCGGGTGATGGAGACGCTGGAGGAGACCGGCGCGGCGGAGGAGACGATCATCGTCTTCGCGGGCGACAACGGGCTGGCGCTGGGGCGGCACGGGTTGATGGGCAAGCAGAATCTGTACGACCACAGCGTGCGCGTGCCGCTGATCTTCAAAGGGCCGGGCGTGCCGCAGGGCCAGACGCGCGACGCGTTCACGTATCTGGTGGACGTGTATCCCACGCTGTGCGAGATGATCGGGCTGCCGGCGCCGGACACGGTGGAGGGCCGCAGCCTGGCGCCAGCTCTGCGCGACCCGTCTGAGCGCGTCCGCGACGCGCTGCATTTCGCGTATTGCGACCTGCAGCGCGCCGTGCGCGACCGGCGGTTCAAGCTGATCGAGTACGCGCCGCCGAATGGCCGCTTCACGCAGCTCTTCGACTTGGAGAACGACCCGCACGAGTTGAACAACCTGGCCGAGGCGCCGGGCATGGCGGCGGAAGTGGCGCGGCTGCGGCGCGAGCTGCGGCGCTGGCCCGAGGAACTGGGAGATACGGGCGAGCAGGGGCAGGCGTTTTGGGGGAGGTTTTGGGGGTGAGATTCAGCGGTAGGCGTCTTTGCGGTGGCCGACGGTGATGACGAGCACGAGCAGCCGGTCGTCATGGATTTCGTAGATGACGCGGTAGGAGCCCACGCGGATTCGCCATGCCGGTCTGCCAGACATCTTCCTGCATCCTTGGGGCCGCGGGTTCTCCCCAAGCGCTCGGACCGCGTCAATCACTCTGTCCTGGTCCTGGCGGTCTATCCGCGCGAGCTGTGCCTGGGCTCGCCTCAGAATGCTGACCGAGTAGGTCACGAGACGCGGCCTTCACGGATCTCCCGGACAGCCTGCTCGAAGGGGATTGCTTCTTGGGGGTCTGCTTTGGCGGCGTCGTACGCCCGGATGTCGTCCAGTTCCTCCAGATCCTCAAGGACCTTCTGCCATTCGTCGAGGGCCAGGACGACCGCTTGTCGGCGCTGCTGATCGTCCGTCAAGTAGCGGGGATGGAGAGAGAGCACGCGTTTGCCTCCTTCATACGTTCATCTCTGCGATGCGCCGGGCTGGCCTTTGGCGGCGAGTCGTGGGCGCGTTCGACATCCCTATCTTACGGCAAGGCGGCGGAGCAAACAACGCCTGCCGGCGTCTCCAGCGGGTCAGCGGTCTTTGGCTTCGACGAGGGTGACGATGAGCCGTCCCCTGGGCTGGGAGACGGACCAGGCGGGGGCGTGGGCAGGGTGGGCAGGACGACCGAGTCAGCGATGTCGGGGTGGCGCTTGGTTTCGAGCGGGGCCTCGCGCGGGGCTTCCAACGGGTCAGTGATGGGATCAAGGGTCCGGAGTGTGTCCGCGATGGGGATGATTTCCCGTTCCCAGGGGCTGATGCCCGCTTTCAGCTTCGCCGCGATCTTAGGCGGCAGTTCGTTGATTGTTGTCCAGTAGACGCGGGACGTTGGGGCAAAGAGGCCGATTAGGTTGATGCGATCGAGGCAAAACCCGCTGAGTCGAACACCCGATGAGCTGGGTAGTAGGAACCGCTGTCGGTGTACAACATGGCGCGGACCTTCTTGACGAACTCGGGTCCGCTGAGCCGCGTCAAGCCGGAGCAGCCGAACAACGTGAGGCAAGCCAGTGTGCTATCCCAGAAATGCCTTTTATTTCTGGGATAGCACAGGGCTGAAGACAACACTGGTGTGGCAAGGCTGAGTCTCGCTGATCGGGGTATATCACGCTCCGTCGGGCTGCATGTGTCAGACGGACCAAACGCTGCTAATTCTTCTCCTCGGCCAGGTCGTGGCGGATGATGTTGACGCTGGAGGGGGGGGGCTGGAAGGGGCTGGTCCACCACCAGGGGTTGAGCTTGATCTCGTCGAGGGTGTAGGTGTCGATGATCTCGCCGTCGCTCTTGGTCTGCTCGATCTGGATGGGGATGAGGAGTTCGTTGTCCACCCAGAAGATGATTTTGGAGCAGGGGGAGTCCTTGAGGTGGGGGCGGGGCAGGGCGCGCAGGACTGAGACGCGGCGGCCGTTGATCTTGTCGGGGTTCATGAGGGTGAGGTAGTAGTCCTTGCTCAGGTTGCGGATGTCGGCGGCCAGGCCGTACTCGAGGGGGTTGCGCTCGGAGAGCTTGCGCTCCTCAAGGGGCGGGAGCTTGTAGCACTCCGCCTCGTTTTCGTCCACGCGCCATAGATAGGCGAACTCCTGGGTGACGATGGTGCGGGTGAGGCGCTGGTCGTCGGGCTTGGCGCTTTGGGGGCCTTTGAGTTCCATGAAGAGCAGGCGGGGGCTCTCGAATTTCATTTCGCCTTTGTAGACGTCGGGCTTTTCGGAGATCAGGGGGGCGAGTCGGCTGCGCGTGAGGTTGCTTTCCAGCTTTTTGACCTTCTCGCGGTTCTTGTTCATGCGGTCGAGAAGCTGGTCCAGGTTGGGGTCGGGGCGGTCGAGAACGGTCGGGTCTTGGGGG
>CAYYEE010000475.1:0-3909 GCA_964470775.1 uncultured Planctomycetota bacterium
AATTCCACTTGACTTCCACTTCGAAGGCGCGGCCGTCGGGGTTCTCCATCCAGATTTCGCCGCCGGTGGCCGAGTTCTCGGGGTCGGCGGGCGGCTTGGGCGGCTCTTTGAGCGTGGCCAGCGCGCCGAGCAGATACGGCGTGTAGAGCATGTGCACCGTGTTGTGGCACATGTCCCACTTGCCCTTGGGATTGCCCCGCCACATGGGGTCCTTGCCCACGTCAACCTCTTTGACGTACTGCATGAGCCAGTAGTACGGCCTGGCCAGAAACCGCGCGTCGCCCGTGAAGTAGTAGGCCATGGCCGGCCCGTAGAACGAGTAGGCGCGCGGGTCGGCCAGGGTCATGCTGCCGCCCTCGACCTCTTCCATGCTGCGCAGGAAGACCTCCTTCATGCGCTTGTCGCCCGTGGCCTGGTAGTAGGTCACCATGCCCGCGTTCATATACACGTCGTCGTGGCGGATGACGCCGTTGTCCTTCTTGGCCGCGTCATAACACAAGTCGGCCAGCTTGCGCGCTTTGTCGAGGTAACGCTTGTCCCACGTGGCCCACCAATACTGGATAAACACGCGCATGGCCCCGCCGGTCATGCGGTGGGCGTAGCTGCTCTGGTGGCCTGACGGCCTGTAGCCCGGCTCGCCCAGCTTCAGGTTGAAGTCGCCCTCTTCAAGAAAGATGTCCCACGCGCGGCGGTAGCCGGTCAGGTAATAGCAGTACAGCCACGGCGTCACGTGGCTGTCGCAGCCGATGTCATAGATGTCGGCGCCGTAGTGGATGATGCCGCCGTTGCCGCCGTAGCGGCCGCCCTTGTACTTGGGGTAGGGATAGCCCTCCACCTGGGCGTCCACATGGCACATGTCAATGTCCATGACGTGCTTGGCGCTGTCCACGGCCCAGGCCAGATAGTCGCGCCGGCCGGTGCGGATGAACTGGATCCACGGCATGAGGCTGATGCCGTAGAAGCGCGACGCCATGCGCCGCCAAGGCCGCTCCTTGAAGCGGTTGGCCTGCGCGTCGTAGTTCACAACGTAATTGACGTCGCCGTACTCGACGCAGCCGTAGTTGTCCAGATGATCGCGCAGGAACTGGAATCGGTCGAAAGCGGCGTCATAGGCCGCCTCTACTTCCGCGAACTTCTTGGCGTCGCGCGGCCACAGCGGGCCGAAGACGTCCGTGGCGCACATCCACTTCGGGTCCGCGGCCACGAACGGCGGCTTCTCCTGCGCCTCGGCCGCGGCCCGCGCGGGCTTGGGGTCGGAAGCGTAGAAAGCCACCGTCATCTCGTTGGTCTTGGCCAGCCCCATGGCCTGGTCATACTTGTCCAGCCCGCCGACATACCACTTCTGCCAGTAGACGCCGTCGAGCGCGGCGTAGCGCTCGGGCCCGTAGAGCTGCGGCGCGCGCAGGTCGAACGCCTTGCCGCTGTGGGCCGGCCACAGGTGCGCCACCACGGCGCCCGGCAGCGTCTCCAGCTCCTTCTGGTGTTCCTGCCACATGTGGCGCAGGCCCACCACAACGCCGCCGGAGGCCGTGGCCAGGTCCACCCATCCGCCCACGCGCTTGCCCTGGGCCAGCGTCTTGCCCGCCGCGTCCTGTATCACCCAGTTGTTCGTGGCGGTCTGGATGAGCCGGGCGCCCGGCGCCGCGTCGAACGTCTTGCCGCCAAATCCCGTGTCCGCCGAGAACGTGGCCTTGCGCGCGGGGCCGGCGGCCAGAGCCAGCGGCACGCCCACGTCGGTCAGCCACGTCTTGTCCGTGTCATAGTTCACGATAAACGTGTGGATGACGCGCAGGAACGGCGCGCCCGCGTAGAGGTGAACGCGCGTCACGTACTGGCACAGCCCCTTGCCCGCGGCGTCGCGATACCAACCCGACGCCTTGATGATGACCGCCTGGAGGCCGGACGCCTCGACCTCGACGCGGTAGTCGGCGGGCTTGTCGGAAGTCTCATAACGCGCGCCGTTCTGGTCCACCATGTACATGCGCTGGCCCGCGGCCAACACGGCCTTGCCGTCGAGCCACGCGCCGGCCAGCAGGTGCGACTGGGCCTTGTCGAACGCCACGCGCAGCGGCCCCGTGCTCACCTCGATGCGGCCGGCCGCGTCAGTCACCTTCATCGGCGAGGCCGCGTCGGCCCGGCGAACCTGCGAGCCGAACTCGACCGCGTACTCCTCCCCCTTTCGCGCGGTCATGTCGAACAGCAGCCACTTCACGTCGCCGTCCGGCGCCAGCCACGTGGCCGTGCGCAGGACCTGGCAAGGGACCTCCTGGCCGACCTTGGTCACGATGCGCGCGCTGTCGGCCGAGCGCAGCGCCCCGCGCGGAAACGCCACGCCAAACGTCACGGGATATTCGTCCAGAGACATCTCAGGCGGGTAGTCGTTGATGAGCGTCACGCGCTCCCGCGCGGCAGGCTTGACCGTGCGCGAAAACTGCGGCAGATAGCCTTCCGTAAACGCCCCCTGGCCAAGCGCGACGCCGGCCGTCAACGCCAGCGCGACAACACATCTCAAGGCCTGCCTTGACATAGCGCTCTCCCCATCGGATTTGTCCGCCGGGTCCATGCCGCCCACCGCGTCCGCTCAGGAGCGGCCCTGCGCCCAGACTCCGCTGCGCCTCACGGCACGTCGATCCCCGCCCAGTTGTCCAGTTCCGTCCACGCGGCAAAGACCGTGTGCGGGTACTGGGCATAGGTGACGGTCTGATCCCATGCGCCGCTGGCCACGCCGTACAGATACCCGTTCGCCGCCATCATGTTGTAGTCAACGGACGCGCCCACGCGCGTAGTCTGGTTGTAGCCCTGCGTGCGCCAGACGAACTTCTGCTGCGGGTCGCCGTACCAAACCACGTTGCCGCCGCCAAAAAGGACGTTGTAGCCCTCGCGGTGCGCCAGAAGGCCCATGCCCGCGATCTGCTGGCTGTTCGCGATGGCGGTCCCCTGGTACGATCCGACGTTCTTGCCCAGCGCGTCAAAGGTCGAGCCTTTGCTGAACGTGTCGCACACCACCGCCCTTGGCCCCAATTGCCGCAACGACCGGAACAGCGGCTGTCCCACCCTGGCGTAGACCTTGGGCTTGATCGCCGGCGGCGCCATGGTGTTTGGCGGAGGCGGGTCGCCGGCTTCGATGTTGACCAGCACGTCGCGATAGTGGTAACTGCCCGTGACCATCTGAGCATACCGGCTGACATTGACCTTGTTCACGGAGACGGAGACCTGGCCCCAATAGGTCGCCTGCCAGTTGCCATACATCAACGCATTCCCATCCAGTCCGCCCGCCGTCTTCCAGTGCTCCAGCAGCCACCGCCCCTTCTGCTTGCCGCTGCTGTCGCAATCGTCTGAACGCATCCCCAACGCGCTGGGGCAGTAGAACACGCCCGCGTCCGCAAGATAGCTTGAAGTCAGCAGCATCCCCAGACCGTTCGGCCCCATGTTCAGCGTCCCGGCCGGCCGGCTGTCCGCGGCCTTCAGCCCGTAGCCGAGACAACGCATGCTGACCGAGAGCGTGCTGCCGATGTCAATGGCCGCGTCCGAAGGCCGGTTCTGGAACATCAGCCCCATAAGTCTCATGGGGTAGCGGTCGTTGTCCGCGTCCGGCCCATAGCACGGCCCGCCGTAGTTCCAGACGTCATTCGCCGGCCCGAACCAAGCGGGATTGGATGGCATGTACCCGCCGTAGTCGCCGGTGTAGGAGATGAGGGCCGCGCCCACCTGCTTCAGGCCGTTGACACAAGAAGCGCGCCGCGCCTTTTCGCGCGCCGCGGATAGGGCGGGCAACAGCATCGCCGCGAGAATGGCGATAATCGCGACCACCACAAGCAGCTCGATCAGGGTGAAGGCCACGCACAGTCGCCGCGCATGGGTCAGCCAGTCTCTTCTCATCTCCGGCCTCCTTCGTGAACTGCTCCCAGC
>CAYYEE010000476.1:0-3907 GCA_964470775.1 uncultured Planctomycetota bacterium
TGCCGCTCCCGCGCGGCATGGCGAGCGCAAAGAGGCCGCCGTGCAGGACCGCCTGCTCGATGCGGGCGATGACCTTCAGGTGGTCCGGCGACCACGCAAGGTGGAACGTCCTGGGGAAGTATGCCTCGCAGAAGAACCGGAAATCCTCCTCGGCCTGCGCCTTCCTTCCCAAGTCGGCCACGGCAGGCAGTTCGCCGATGTCCCGCCCGGCCTCGGAGAGCGCGCGGTTCCGCGCCGCCGCGCGTTCCTTCAAGGCCTCGTACCCGGCCATCGGGTCCACGACCTTCCTCGGCGCGCGCCGCTCCTCCATGAGCCAGACCACGTAGCGGAAGAGGTCCACCCGGCGGCCGTCGCCGATGCGGAACCCGGCGCGCATGCGGTGCCGGTAGAGTTGCCGCTCGTCGACGACCGTGCCGAGCGGCGTCGAGTTGAGGAGCCGCGCCAGGTCGGCGGGTTTGAGGTTGCGGGGATCAATCGCCACGGGACGCCGTCTCCTTCGCGAGCCACGCCGCGTAATGCACGAGGTTGACGGTCCCGTCCGCGTTCACGGGAGCGCCTGCTTCGATGTCGTAGCGGATCATCTCCGCAGTGACGGGTTTTCCGGCACTCTTGGAGAGCAGTTTCGCAAGATCGGAAACCGCCAGGGCCGTCACTTTCAAGCCCGGGTTTTGCATGGGGGCATTACCGGACATGCGCGTCCTCCCGCCCCAGGAAATCTGCATTATTTCGGCAGAATCCCCTTGGCTTTCCGCAGCTTTCATGGCCCCTGTGTGTGTGATGGCGCGCAACGGGGCGCGCCGAGTACGAAGGAGAAACCGCATGGAAAACCGCAAAGACATCGAGGCCGCCCGCGTGAAGCGCCAACTCAAACAGACCGCCGCCGAGCGGTACGCCGACCACCAGAAGGACATTGGCGCGCTTCTGGACCTCGTCGGCGAGGAGCTGCGGGTCCACGCCGAGGCGGCGGCGAAGAAGCCGAAGGACTGGGGCTACGCCGGCGACCTCAGCCGCGTTCGGGAGTCCCTGAAGGGCATCCTCCAGTCCTTCCTCATCGGCCGGTACGGCTGGTCCGAGACCGAGGCGTCGCGGTTTATCGAGGACCACCTCGAGGAGATGCGCGGCGAGTAGCGCCGCGTTGGAAACGGAAAGGAGGTGATTGCCGCCAGACATTCGCAGTGACGCCTGCGGCATGGTGCCGCGGCGGGAAACGGGAAACCCACGAGTTGAAGGAGACGAGCCATGAAGAAGTCGAGCAAGAAGTCCACGGACAAGCAGGAAAAAGCCGCGAAGAAATCCACGGTGAGGGTCGCCGAGGCTCACGTTGCGCCTGAGACGCCGGTCGCCGAGACCGCTCCCGCCGCCGAGCCGAAGGCGCGCAAAAAGGCCGAGCGCAAGGACGGAACCATGTCCGGCCTCGACGCCGCCGCCAAGGTCCTCGCCGACGCGGGCGAACCCTTGAACTGCAAGACCATCGTCGAGCGGGCCATCGAGAAGGGTCTCTGGAAGACCGGCGGCAAGACGCCGTCCGCGACGGTCTACGCCGCCATCATCCGCGAGATCGCCAAAAAAGGCGACGCGGCGCGGTTCGCCAAGACCGAGCGGGGGATGTTCACGCTCAAAGCGTAGCATCGAACGGTTCTCCGTTTCGACCTGCCCCAGCGCGGACCGCCGTGGCTGGGGTTTGGTCGGTCAGGGCGTCCGGTTCCACGAGCACCACCGGCTTGCCGAGTTCATGCGCGAGTGCGATTTCCGCCTGCACGCCCCGCGATTCCCGCCAGCCGTCCAGCGTCAAGACCCAGACCTCGTCGCACGTCTCCAGGAATACGCGGTCGAACCGCTCCCAGAACTCCCATTCGAGCGGCAGGTCGTGCGCCGCGATGGCATGCGAGTAAGCGATTGGCGAGAAGACCGGGATGCCGCAGCGAAACATCTCCGCCGCCTGGCGGCACGCGGCCTTGAACCGCGCCTCGCGCATCGCCGGGTCCGGGTGGGTGTAGGGGTTGGCGAGGTAGATCATGCACTCACCTCCGCCGCGAATTTTCTGGTAAAGGGTTCTTGACTAACGGCCAGTGTTAGATAAGATATCTTTACTAGCAACGACCGTTGGTAAAGGAGGATTGACCAGCAATGACCCGCGTGACTGGCACGTACCGAACGACCGTTGTCGGGGAGGAAACAGTCAAGGCGTTCATTCCGCATCCCCTGCCGCCCAATAACCCGCCGCTCGTCATGGAGGACGACCTGGCCCGGCTCCACGCCGAGGCGCTCGCCGCCGTCCGGCAGCTCGCCGTGGCCGGGGCCATGGTGCCCAGCGCCAACTGGTTTCTCTACGGATTTGTGCGCAAGGAAGCCGTCATTTCCTCGCAGATCGAAGGCACCCAGGCCACGCTGATGGACGTCCTGACCTACGAGGCCACGCGCAAGGCGGAACGTCTGGCGGACATTGAGGAGGTCTGCAACTATGTCGATGCGCTGGCCTTCGCCCGCGCCGAGATCGCCAAGCCCAAGGGGTTGCCGCTCTGCACGCGCCTCCTGTGCGCCGCCCACAAACGGCTGATGCGCGGCACGCGCGGCGCGGAGAAACAGCCCGGCGCCATCCGCACCTCGCAGAATTGGATCGGCGGGAGCCGCCCCGGGAACGCGCGGTTCGTGCCGCCGCCGCACGACGCCGTACCGGAAGCCCTGGCCGATCTTGAACGCTGGGTGCATGGGGACGACCCGCTCCCTCCGCTGGTCCGCGCCGGACTCGCCCACGTCCAGTTCGAAACCATCCACCCGTTCCTCGACGGCAATGGCCGCATCGGGCGGCTCTTGATCGTCCTGCTCGTCGAGCACTGGGGGATTCTCAAGACGCCGCTTCTGTACCTCAGCCTCGCGTTCAAACGCCACCGGGCGGACTACTACCAGCACCTGCTGGAAGTGCGCACAAAGGGCGACTGGGAGGGCTGGACAGCGTTTTACCTGCGATGCGTCCGCGAATCCGCCGATGACGGCGTCAGCGCCGCCAAGCGCCTCTTCGACCTCCTGGGCAGGGACCGCCGCGCCGTCGCCCAGCACAAGGCGACGACCGTGCCGGCCATTCGGCTTTTTGACCTCTTGCCGGAGCATCCCATCATCACGCTGCCGCGCGCGATAAATCTCCTCAAGACCACCAAGCCGACTGCCGGAAAGGCCATCGATGCTCTTTGTCAAGCCGGTATTCTCCACGAGACCACCGGCAAGAAACGCGACCGCGTCTATGCCTACGATGCCTACCTGAAGGTGCTGGCCGAGGATACGGCACAACCCGGCTGAAAGCAGAAGCGTCATGCCGTCACATCCTCTGCGACGCGCTCCGCCTTCTTGCCCGTGAACTCTTCCCAACGTTGCCGAATCACGTCGCAGTAGAGCGGGTCGAGTTCCATCAAGAACGCCCGCCGCCCGGTCTTCTCCGCCGCGATGAGCGTGCTGCCCGAGCCGCCAAAGAGGTCGAGGACGTTCTCGCCCGGGCGCGACGAGTAGGTCATGGCGCGCACCGCGAGTTCCACGGGCTTCTCGGTCAAGTGCACCATCGACTGCGGGTTGACCTTCTTGACGCTCCAGACATCGGTGGCGTTCGTGATCTCCGGGTTGAAGTAGTGCGCTGCGCCTTCCTTCCAGCCGTAGAAGCACCACTCGTGGTTTCCCATGAAGTCCTTCCGCGTGAGGACGGGATGTTCCTTCACCCAGATGATCATCTGCGAGAAGTAGAGTTCGCATTCGCGCAGCGCGTGCGGGTAGTTCCAGATGTTGGTGTAGCCGCCCCAGATGTAGAACGACCGGCCGTCATCCAGAACGCGCCGGATATTCCCGAACCATGCCCTGAGGAGCCGCGCGAACTCCTCGTCCGAGACGAAGTCGTTGGCCAGCGGCCGGTCCTTGGGCCGGA
>CAYYEE010000477.1:0-3897 GCA_964470775.1 uncultured Planctomycetota bacterium
CTAGGCCCGTGTCTGAGCGTGCCGTCTCCCTTGGGGAGCAATTCGGCTACAGAGAGACCTCGTGATCCGGAGAGAGCAGGTGGCGAGGAAACGCGGCGGCGTGAGGCTGGCGGTCTTGGGGGCGGCGGCGGTTCTGGCGGCGGGTGTTTGCGCGTTCGCGAGCCCCAAGAGCGACGAAATGCTCAAGCATTTCAACCTGGGCAAGAAGCTCTTTGACATGGGCAAGACGGAAGAGGCGAAGGCGGAGTTCGCCAAGATGATCGCGCTGCAACCCACAGGGGCGGACGCGTTCGCGTTCCGCGAGGCCGTGGGCCGCAACCAGCTGGTTTCGCTGATGGCGGAGCCGGCGTTCCGCAAGGAGATGATCCAGATTCTGCAGTCGTCGTACGACTACTTCGAGAATCTGCGCAAGGACGAGGCGAACACGAAGAAGTATGTGAAGCAAATGGCGAGCAAGGACAGCCGGGAGTCGTGGAAGGCGATCTACGCGCTGGAGCGGATCGGGCCGTTCGCCGTGCCGCATCTGCTGGACTATTTGCCGATGTACGACGCGCCGGACGAGGACCCGGCGCCGGTGTCGGCGGCGATCGTGATGAAGATGATGGGGGCGCGGGCCGTGCCGGCGCTGGCGCAGGCGCTGAAGGCGGACACGCGGGGCAAGAACGCGGAAGAGCAGGCCGCGGCGATGGAGAAAGACGCGCGGCTGAAGATCGAGATCTGCAAGCTGCTGGCGGCGAGCCGCGACCGGCGCGCGCTGCCCGCGCTGCTGGCGCTGAAGGATAACCCCAAGACGACGCCGCCGGTGGCGCGCATGGCGGCCACGGCGGCGCTGACGATCTGGCAGGGGATGAAGGCGGGCGCGGAGGGGAAGGCGCTTCCCGCGACGGAGGCGGCGCAGTTGGAGCTGGCGGACCTGTACTGCAGGAACGCGCCGGAGGTGGTGGACGTGGTGGCGCCGTATGACCGGGTGGTGTGGCGCTGGCGCGAAAACGGCGAGCCGAGTTACGCCGGGCGGTTGATCGCGGACGTTCCGCCGGACTTCATGTACGGCCGGCTGATGGCGCAACGGGTGCTGGTGGACGCGATGGCGTCGGGGTCCACGGGGCCGCAGACGCTGGCGCTGTACGTGGCGAACAACTACATGCTGTTCCGCATCGCCGAGGCCACGGCGGGCAACGAAAAGGCGGACAAGGCTTTGCGGGAGGCGGCGGCCGCAAGGGCGAAAGCGCTTTTGTACGTTCACGAGCTGAACGAGCAACTGGGCGCGAAGTACCTGTATCTGGCGCTGGCCCGGGCGCTGGACACGGACGACGTGGCGCTGGCGATGGACTGCATCGCGGGTCTGCGCGCGGTGAACGACCCTCGCGACATGGCGGAGAAGGCGCCGCTGTTCCGGGCGCTGGTCCACCGGGTGCGCGGCGTGCGCATGGCGGCGGCGGAAGCGGCGCTGCGCGTGTGGCCCGAGGGGCGCATGATGGCCGCGGCCGCGGCCAAGCCGGGCGAGAGGCCGGGGCAGGTGGAGATCGCTTCCGAGGACCGGGACCGGGTGATCCAGGGCGTGTATGAGCTGCTGACCCTGGGCGGCCGGCCCAGGGCCATGGTCTTCACGCCGAGCAAGACGATCTTCGACGGCGTGGCGGGCATGGCGCGCGGGTGGGGCATCGAGACGGAGCAGGCGCTGGAGGTGACGGCGGCGCTGGATATGGCGCTGAGGCCCGCGCCGGCCGTGGACTTCATCCTGGCCGACGCGCGGGCGCCGCTGGACCTGTTCCTGCACGACGTGCGCAAGGACATCCGCACCAAGCGGCTGCCGGTGATCCTGCTGGCGCCGGCGAAGGACGCGGAGAAGCTGGCCAAGGACTCGGGGCTGGCCGTGGTGGCGTACGACGAGAAGGAAGTGATGCTGCCGTCGGCGCTGAAGGAGGCGGTGGACAAGGTGGTGGCGCAGGCAAAGAGCGAACGCTTGGAGGCGGACGAGGCGTTGCTGCGCCGGGCGCTGACGTCGCTGGTGTGGACGTCGAAGGAGACGCTCTACCCGGTGCGCGTGCTGGGGCCGGCGCTGATCGCGCTGCTCAAGGAAAAGCCACCGGCCGTGGCGGCGGTGAGCCTGGAGGTTTTGGAGCTGCTGGAGGAGCGGCAGGCGTTCGAGCCGGCTTGCCGGATGTTTTTGAACAAGGACACGCCCAAGGAGCTGCGCCTGGGCGCGGGGAAGCTGATGGGGCGGCTGATGTGCCAGGAGACGGCCATGCCGCCCGCGCTGGAGAAGGCGCTGCGGGACATGGCGGTTTCGCCCGAGGACGACCTGCGGCGGCTGGCGCTGCACGCGCTGGCCAAGGCGAGCCTTGGGGACGCGGAGCGTTGCGGCACGGCGGTGCGCGCCGCGGAGATGCACCTGAACAAGTAAGGACACGGTCATGAGGCGTACGGTTCTGGCGCTGGCGGCGGCGCTGGCGGTCGCGGCGGGCGCGGCGGCGCAGATGTCCGACCGGCCCATCGTGACGCGCTTCCGCACGGAAGCGCAGCGTCTGGTCCACCAGGACCGCGCCGGCGCGTCGCGCCTGATGGCGCAGCGGCAGTCGGGCGACGCGGACCTTGTGAGGCGGTGGCGCACGGCGACGGGCCAGATGGCGCACCAGATGAAGACCGCGGTGCTGGGGCTGGCGCTTCAGCGGCAGACGCCGGAGCCCTCGCCGGTGATGTCTACGGAGGTGTCGGCCGTGACGCAGGTGACGCGGCGAACCCGCGGGGAGCAGCTGGTGTACATCTCGCGCGTGGCGGCGCAGCGCATCGCGGACCAGTTCCCGTCGTTCTATGATACGCTGCAGTAAGCGCGCATGGGACCCATGGGACGTGTGGGACCTATGGGATCCATGAAGGGGGATGGGCTATCGCTGGGGCGGGGCGAAGGGGATGAGGTAGACGTCATCGGCGAGGGCGGCTGAGGCCGGCGCGCGGGCGCTTACGGAGCCTTGGAGCCGCACGGAGAGCAAGGGGGTTCCTAGCGGCGCCCATCCGCAGCCCACCCACTGCGTCCAGCCATCTTCCAGCGGCCGGGGCCACGCGGGGAAGGTTTGCGAGCCGTTGGCGCCTTCGACGACCAGGGAAAGGCGGATCTTCACGTCCGCGTCCGCGCGCACACAGGCGCCAAAGGCGTAGAGCCCTGGCCGCGGACAGGGGACTTCCCATCGTTCGAGCTGCGCGCGGCCGGGTTGCAGGTTGAGCAGGAGCGAATGGCCGCTGCGGTACCCGGGTCCGACGAATCGGGGGTTGTGGCCTTGCTCGAAGCCGGCCAGGGGCAGCAGGTTGCGGCCGGCGGCCTGGGCCAGGGGCACGGCGTCTTCGTACACAGGCAGCGGCGCAAAGCGGGCGCTGACCACGGCCACGGGGCCGTCCTGAGGCCGCAAGCGGCGGACCGCGAAACCGTGGCGGCGTTGGAGCATCAGGCCGGCGAGGCTGGGGGGGCCTTCGGACAGGACGCAGGCGCGGCGGGCCGGCGAATCGGCCAGCGCGTCCACCGTGCTCCGCAGCGCCCACTGCGTGAGGCGGCCGTCGCTGGCGCGCTGGCGGATGGGGCCGAGGGCGTTGCCGATGTTGATGCGGGCGTTCCAGATCATGCCGCCAAAGGCGGCCGCGAGGAGCAGGGCGCGCAGGGACTGGGGCAGCCACTCCTGCGGTTTGGGGCGCCGGCCAAGCGCGGCGCTGGCCAAGGGGAGGAACTCCTGTTCTGTCTCGCGAGCCAGGGCCACGGCCACGTAGAGAGCCATGGCGCTGAAGGACAGCGTAAGATAGGCGCTGGAGTGGTGTTCGAGGAAGAGCACGGGGACGAACGCGGCCACGAACCAAAGCCCCAACATGCGCTCGTTCTTGCGGCCGCGCGTGGCGGCCCAGACGAAAAGC
>CAYYEE010000478.1:0-3887 GCA_964470775.1 uncultured Planctomycetota bacterium
CCTTGCGGTAGTCCTCTCGACCGGAGTTTCTGCCTTTGCGCCGGACGGCGCCATGTACTACGCCACCACGCGCGACGGCAGGCCCTTGGCGCCCGCCCGCGACGTCTACACCGAGCTCTCCACCGTGTGCGGCTTCACCGAGTTCGCCCGCGCCACGGCCGACGAGGCGCTCTACCACGAGGCGCGGCGCGTCTTCGACGGCGTGTGGCGGAAGCTCCAGACGCCGGGGCAGGCCTTCCAGCCCTTCCTCGCGCAGACGCGGCCCGCTCGCGTGCACGGTCACAGCATGATTACGCTCAACGTGCTCCAGGAACTGCGGCGCTTCCGTCCCGATCCAGCCATTGACGCCATGATCGATCAGTGCCTGCATGGCATCCTCGTCCTGCACCGGCGGCCCGAGCGGCGCGCCGTGCTGGAGTTGGTGGCGTGGGACGGCGACACGCTGCCCGGACCCGCGGGGCGATGGGTCAACCCAGGCCATATGATGGAGGCGGGCATTTTCGTCATCCACGAGGGCCGGCGCCGCCGCGACGCAAAGCTTGTGGCGCAAGGGGCCGAGCTGATCGAGTGGGGGTTTGATCTGGGGTGGGACCGCGAGTTCGGCGGCATATTCAACGACGTTGATCTTGACGGCCTGCCTCCGAGCGGCGTCGAGGCGCTGCTCTACGTCTCCAAGCTCTGGTGGCAACACGCCGAGGCGCTCTACGCGCTGCTGCTCGCGTTGCGGGTCACGGGCGACGAACGATTCGGCGAAGCCTGCGAACAGGTCCACCGCTACGCCTTCGAGAAGTTCGCCGACCCGGTTCACGGGGAGTGGTTCGCGCTTCTGGACCGCCGGGGCCACCGCGTTAACGACGCCAAGGGCACGGCGCGAAAGAGCTGCTATCATCTTTGCCGCAACGTGTTCAACGCCTGGCGGCTCCTGGACGAGTGGACCGCCGGCGCCTGACGGACCATCCGGATCATCTATTGGCGCCGCGGAAGTCCGAGACGCCCGAAGAACTAGCCAATAAGATCGCCGCCGGCGTCGCGCTTGCGGCGCCTGCGCAAGGTCTGATCATGGAGGGGCGCATGTCTAGCAAGACCAGCCGCGGGCCGCGGGTTCTGGGCGCTTTGGGCGGCATGGACCTGCCGGCCAGCCCGGCCAAGCCGTTCTCCCTGCGCTTCGACGCGGCGCCGGGGCTCTACCAGTTTTCCGTCATCCTCGACGCGCGCGCGTTCGACTGGGAGCAGCTCTACGAGACGCTGAGCAAGTACGGCAACGTCGCCGAGCGCACAGGTCCGTGGGACTTCAGCATCAACCACGGCGCCACGCCGGTCGTGCCCAGCTACTGGGTCAGCGTCAACGGCCGGCGTCTCGGGTTGTGGTTCATGCAGCGGCCGTCGTTGGAGGACCTGGCGGCCAGGCGCTTCCGCGGCCGCGTGGCCTTTTACGCCGCGGGCTCCACGCTGCTCGAGTTCGAGCCTTATCAGCCCGGCGGCGCGCCGCTCCAGCCTTCGCTCGAAGACGTCTGCCACCAGTGGTACTCCAAGACCGGCGCGGAAAAACGCAAGACGCCACCCCCCAGGCCTCCCTATCGCTGGGATGGGCTTGCCTGGGAGTTCGCGGCGTTGGAGCCGGATCCTGAGGATGTCCTGGAACCGTTGCCGCCGGGCATCCGCGGCGGCGAGACCTCGCCCGCCGCGCAGTTGGCCGGCCCGGACGTGTGGGAGAGGCTGAGGCGCGACATGGGGGGCAGGCTGGCTGTCTACGCCGAGCCGGTCCGCCGCGCCGCGGCGTGGGTCATGGCGCGCGACGCGCACGGTCCAGATGACATCGCGCTGCTGGCGGCGGCGGCGCGCCTGGGTCTCGCCCCCGAAGCCATGTCCAAGGCCGTGGCGGCCATGGACCGCCTGCTGGCCGCTCCCGCGTGGGGCAACCCCAATCCCGAGGCCTACGCCCACAACGGCGACATGGGCGCCATGGCCGCGTTGCGCGCTCTGGCGTGGGCGTGGCGCGCCATGCCCGAAGAGCTGGGTCCTGAGCGCCGGGCGCGGGTCCTGGACCGCCTTCGCCGGCAGGGCGACGTCTTCTTCGATCTTATGTTGCTCAACCGGGACTACTGGGGCGGGTCCGTGATCCAGGACCACGGGTGGCGCTCCGTGTTCGGCTTTGCGGCCGTGGCCCTGAGCCTGCTGGGCGCCGCCCCCGAGGCCGAGCGCTGGCTGCGTCTGCTGCTGCCGCGCGCCCGGCGTTCGCTCGACGCCATGCCCCGCGACGGCGCTGCGCCCGCGGGCGCGCACAAGCATCTTTTCAATTACATGCATGAGGTGACCCAGTTCCGCGACGCGTTGCTGGCGGCCACGGGCGAGGACATCTTTGACCAGCCCCAGTTCGCGCCCATCCTGGACTGCTTCGCCGCGCTGCTGGCGCCTCCGGGCGGCGGCGCGCCGGACGCCGGCGCCAGGTTCTGTTTGGTGGGCGCCAACCGCTTTCTCAACCTCATGGCGGCCAAGTTCGGGCGCAGCGACGCCGCGGCCATGGAACAGTGGCTGCTCGCGCCGGAGCCGCCTCGCTTTCCGGCCATCGCCTATGAAGGGCGCTACTACGCAGGGCTGGTGGAGGGGCTGATGTCGCGCGACCCGGACGGCCCGGCGCCGCGCCAGCCCCGGCCCCCGCGGCTGCTCTGGCTCCGCGACAGCGGGCGCGTTCTGTACCGCGATGACGCGGCGCGGTTGTCGCTTTCGCTGGCGTGCGGGCCCGGCAGCGGGTACCACGCCTACGCGCGCGAGGCCGGCCCGTGCGACCGCATGGGCGGCGCTCCTGTGGCCAGCGATTTCACCGTGGCCGTGGGCCAAAGCCTTCTGCTCAGTCCCGCGCCGGCCGGCTACAGGCTCAGCACCGCGCTGGGGAGCTGCATGTTGGTGGACGGCGCCGGTCAATATGGTGACGTCGGTTACCCGATGTCCATCCCCGCCTGGACGGACCGGGACGAGCGCATCGCCGCCGCGCGCTGGGACGACGCGGAGCAGGAGGGGTTTGTGCGGCTGGAGCTGCATCCGGCGTACAGCGGCGCGCAAGGCGTTTTGCGCTATACGCGCGATTTTCTGCTGGCGCCCGCGCGCCTCGTGGTCCGCGACATGGTGGTCCTGGACCGGCCTCGCGCCCTGAGCTGGCTCTTTCAGGGAGTCCAGTCGCTTGGGCTGGAGCTGGAGGGGCTGGCCGCCCGGTTCGGCCGCGGGCCGGCCCTGCGGCTGGAACCGGACAGCCGGGACTTGGCGCTGGCGGGCTCCATTCATGAGACGCGGGTGGTGTGGTCCTACAACGGTCCCGGCGAGCCGCGCTGCCATGTGCGCTACGACGCTCTGGCGCCCGTGCAAAGAGCCCAGGTGGACTTCATCCTCACATGGTCCTGACGCCGCCGGCTTCCCCCGTCATTCCCATCAACTTCCGGCCGCCTGCCCCCTCAACGCGTTGAGCGGCCCCTCAAGCTCCGGCGGCAGAGGCGCGGCAAAGGACATGGGCCGCCCCGTGACCGGGTGGCGGAAGGCGATGGCCGCCGCGTGCAGGAATAGCCGGTCCAACCCGATGGTCTCCTGAAGCCGCGCGTTGGCCGCCGGGTCGCCGTGTTCCGGGTCGCCCGCCAGGGGGTGGCCGATGGCCTTGAAGTGCAGACGAATTTGGCGCCAGCGGCCCGTCTTGGGCCACGCCTCGGCCAGCGTGGCGCCGGGCAGCCGCTCGCGCACGCGGCACACCGTGAGCGCGTCCTGTGTCTCGCCGGCGCCGGCGCCGGTGATGGCCCGGACGCGGCCGCCGCGCCTCGCGCGGCCCAGGGGAATAGCGATCTCGTTCCGCTCCCAGGGCAGATCACCGAGCGCCAGGGCGAGGTAGGTCTTCTCGATGGTCC
>CAYYEE010000479.1:0-3886 GCA_964470775.1 uncultured Planctomycetota bacterium
GGGTTTGGCGGGTGATCGAGAGAGCAAGGCTATGGCGGCGGAAAAGGGCTGGGTGGGGTCGGCGTCGGTGATAGGGGCTTGCACGCTGGGGAGCCGGGTGTTGGGGCTTGCGCGCGACGTGTTGATGGCGGCGTATTTCGGGACCGGGGCGGCGATGGACGCGTTCGTGCTGGCGTTCATGGCGCCGAACCTGTTCCGCAGGTTGTTCGGCGAGGGGGCGGTGACGTCGGCGTTCATCCCGGTCTTCACGCAGGCGGCGTTGCGCGAGGGGCCGCGGGGGGCGGAGCGGTATTTTCGGGCGTGTTTTACGGCGCTGACGGTGTTGCTGTGGGGGGTGGCGCTGGCGGGGGGCGTGGTGTGCGCGGTGGCGCCGCGCTGGTTCGATTTGAACGAGACGTGGCGGCTGTTCTTTCCGCTGCTGAGCGCCATGTTCCCGTTCATGCCGCTGGTGTGCTTGACGGCGCTGGTGAGCGCGGCGCTGAACGTGAAGCAGCGGTTCTTTGCGGCGGCTTCGTCGCCGGCGCTGATGAACGTGTTTTGGATTCTGGCGCTGGTGTTGGGGGCGCGGGTGTGGGGGGTGTGGGCTGTGGCGGTGGCGGTGGTCCTGTCGGCCGCGACGCAGTTGGGGTGGCTGCTGTGGGACCTGCGGCGGACCGGCATCCGGCCAGGCCTGGATTGGGACTGGCGGCAGTCGAATGTGTCGCGGACCGTGAAGCTGGTGGGGCCGATGGTGGCGGGGCTGGCCGTGACGCAGGTGAACGTGATGGTGGACGGGCTGATCGCGCAGTTTTGCGTTCCCGGCGACGGCGCCAACAGCGCGCTGTATTACGCGAACCGGCTGATGCAGTTCCCGCTGGGCGTCATCGGCGTGGCGCTGGGCACGGCGTTGTTCCCCATGTTGTCGGTGAAGGCGGCCAAGGGGGACTTGGCGGGGATGGGCGCGGCGGCTGGGCAGGGGATGCGCATGACGCTGTTCGTGACGCTGCCGGTGACGGCGCTGACGCTGGCGCTGGCGCGGCCGATCGTGGAGGTGATTCTGCGGCGGGGGAGTTTTGACGAGACTTCGGCGTCGCGCACGGCGTGGGCCCTGGCGTTGTACACGGTGGGGCTGGCCGCCTATTGCGCCAACCAGGTGCTGACGCGGGTGTTCCACGCTCGGCAGGACTCGAAGACGCCGGTGAAGGTGGGGTTGTGGATGACGGGGCTGAACCTGGGGCTGAACCTGGCGCTGGTGTGGCCGCTGCGCGAGGCGGGGCTGGCGCTCTCGACCGCAGTGTGCGGGTTTGTGAACGCGGGGGTTATGGCGTGGCTGTTGAAGAAGCGCGAGGTCGCGATTGACGGCGGCGAGGTGGCGCGCTGCGCGGTGTGGTCGGGGCTGGCGTCGGCGGCGTGCGGGGCGGCGGCGTGGGGGCTGTGCGAGGCGCTGGCCGGGACGCCGGCGCTGGCGCGGCTGGCGGCGCCGATGGCGGCGGGAGGCGTGGTCTACGCGGCGGCGGCGCCGCGGATGCGCGAGTGGAAGGAGATCGTGGCGGAGATGGGGCGCAAGCGCGGGGGGGCGCGCACGCCGGCGGGGCGTTGAACGGGGCCGTCCTTTGGCGCCGGCCCACATGACGGCGCGCGCTGGCCGCTTCGCCGGCCAGCCAGGCCCGCGGGCCGCGGTCACGAGCCGCGGAGGCTTGCGCAGGGGCAGAAACTCTGGCAGGATAATCACCTGTCGTGGACGCGGCCAAAGGTTTGTCATGGCTGCCCTTTCTGTCATGGCTTCGGCGGCGGGTGGTTTTGGGGTCATGATCGGGCAGAGGGTTCGCCGAGTCAGACATGTGACAGGCCGCATGGGAAACGAGGGGAGGCCGGCTGCGGCCTGCGTTCAGGCAGGGTGACCCGATGAACGAAGCGCAGACGAGAGCAAAGATTCGCGCGCATCTGGTGGTGTTCATCATCGTGTCCGTGGGGCTGGTGGCGGGGC
Source organism: uncultured Planctomycetota bacterium (assembly GCA_964470775.1). Taxonomy (GTDB): domain Bacteria; phylum Planctomycetota; class Brocadiia; order CAIUPP01; family CAYYEE01; genus CAYYEE01. Next base: position 1,967 of record CAYYEE010000479.1, read on the forward strand.
TGGTGTGGCTGGCGCAGGCGGCGCCGCCGCTGCTGAGGGACGTAGAGTTCGCCAAGCCCACGGGCGCGGCGGCCATGTCGCCCAGGTCGGCCAGGATGTACGTGTGCGACCAAGTCGCCGTGGCGCCGGTGATCAACGGCAAGCTCGACGACGAGTGCTGGTGTTTGGCGCAGGCGGCGGGCGGGTTCAGTCTTTTGAAGGGCGGCGGCCTGGCCAGGTTCCAGACCGTGGTGCGCCTGGGGTTTGACGACAAGTTTCTCTATCTGGGCTACGAGTGCCACGACGAGGAACCGCCGGCGATGAAGGCGGCGGTAACGCAGCGCGACGACGCCAAGATGTGGAACGATGACTGTGTCGAGCTCTTTTTGCAGCCGAACCCGCCTTCCGGGCCTGTGTACCAATGGATCATCAACTGTATGGGCGCGGTGTTTGACATGAAGCACACGCTGGGCCCCAAGGGCGCCGCCAAAAAAGAGACAGGCTGGGACTCGGACATCGAGGCCGCGTCCAAGGCGGAGAAGGACCGTTGGATCATGGAGGCGAAGATTTCGCTGGCCAGCCTGGGCGTTTCGGGATCGCCCAAGGGCATGGCGTGGGCGGCGAACTTCACGCGCCACCAGACCGCGCAGAAGGAGATCAGCAACTGGGCGGGGTTGTCGGGGGCCAAGGGCCACATGGAGCCGGAGCGGTTCGGGCAGTTGGTGTTCGGCGGGTCGGATCTGTTCATCGAGGAACTGGACTCCGGCGGAGGACGGCTGGGGCTGAACGAGGCGAAGGTGAAGCTGCGGACGCTATCGAAGTCGCCTGCGCCGGCGGACGTGGAGCTGGAGGTGAACGGCTTGCCGGCGTCGCGGGCGCACGCTGTGGCGCCCGTGCAGGGCACGGTGTCGCTGGCGCTGCCCTACGTACTGACGAAACCGGGGCCGGCGTGGGTGGAGGCCGTGGTTCTGGACAAAACGAGCCACGCAAGGCTGGCTTCGGCCCGGGCGGACTTCGTGGCGCCCGAGGCCGTGGATCTCCGGCTGTCTGGCAGCGAGTTCGCCTCGAACGCCAAGGACGCTCAGGTCGAGATTCTGGTGATGCTGGGCGAGGGGACCTTGCGCCGGACGCGGCTCAGCCTGAAGCTGTTGGACAACCAGAACCACGTGGCTCGCAAGATGGTGATCGGGCGCCTCGAGTCGGAGAGGCTCACCGGCCGGCTGGACCTCTCGCGCCTCAAGGAGGGGGTGTACACGCTGGTGTGCGAGGCGCTGGAGACGCCGAATCTGAAGCGGGGCGAGGTCAAGCGGGAGTTGACGATCCGCAAGCGCAGCGGCGATATGGATGGCTTTGAGAGTTTTCGGCGGTCCGGCGGCGCGCCCAAGGCGCCGGAGACTCCGCCGCCGCCGACCCCGAAGCCCGCGGCGGCGCCCAAGCCGGCCAAGACGCCCAAGCCGGCCAAGCCATCGCAGCCTGTGAAGCCCGCGCCGCCGGCCAACACGGGCGGTTGACCTGCGCAGATGAAGAGGAGTGGCGAGATGTCGCGAGGATCGGCGCGAGCGGTGATGGCGCTGGTGTTGTTGGCTGGGGGCGTGGCGCTCGGGCAGGACGAGTATGTGGGCAAGGGACACCCCAAGCAGGTGAAGGCCATCCGCTATCTGAGCGCGGCCGACAACACGGAGCAGCCCGCGCTGTTCTACGCGCCGCCAGGCGACAAGCCGGCGCCGCTGCTGGTGGGGCTGCATTCGTGGTCGGCGGACTACCGGCAGCCTTCGCCCTATGGCGCTTGGTGCGTCAAGAAGGGGTGGGTATTCATCCAGCCTGATTTTCGCGGGCCGAACAAGCGGCCCGAGGCCACGGGCTCGGAGCTGGTGGTGAAGGATATTTTGAGCGCGGTGGAGTACGCGAAGAAGAACGCAAAGGTTGATGAGTCGCGGATCT
>CAYYEE010000480.1:0-3884 GCA_964470775.1 uncultured Planctomycetota bacterium
GACGCGGATGGAGACGCTACAGCCGTCGGACCTGGCGGCGAAGCTGGCGACGCTGCGGGAGAACCTGGGGCGGGTGATTCTGGGCAAAGAGGACCGGATCGAGCTGCTGACGATCGCGCTGGTGGCGGGCGGGTCGGTATTGATCGAGGACGTGCCCGGGGTGGGCAAGACAACGCTGGCCAAGGCGCTGGCGCGTTCGTTGAAGGCGTCGTTCAACCGCGTGCAGTTCACGCCGGACCTGCTGCCCGCGGACATCCTTGGGGGCTCGGTCTACAACCCGGTGGACGGGTCGTTCGCGTTCCGGCCGGGGCCGGTGTTCTGCAATGTGCTGCTGGCGGACGAAATCAACCGCGCGTCGCCGCAGACGCAGTCGGCGCTGCTGGAGGCGATGCAGGAGAAGCAGGCGACGATCGAGGGGCGGCGGCATTTCTTGCCAGCGCCGTTCATGGTGCTGGCGACGGAGAACCCGGTGGAGTTTCACGGGACGTATCCGCTGCCGGAGGCGCAGCTGGACCGGTTCCTGCTGGCGTTGGACGTGGGGTATCCTTCGGCGGAGGTGGAGGCGGGGATTCTGCGGGAGCAGGCGGCGCGCGAGCCGCTGGAGGACTTGGAGGCGGTGCTGACGCTGGAGGAGACGGCGGCGGCGCAGGCGGCGGCGCGCCGGGTGAAGGTGGACGACGCGATCGGGCGGTACATTGTGGAGATCGTGAACGCGACGCGGCAGGACGCGCGGCTGCGGCTGGGGGTGAGCCCGCGCGGCTCGCTGATGCTGTGCCGGGCTTCGCAGGCGGCGGCGTTCCTGGCGGGCCGCGATTATGTGTTGCCGGACGACGTGCAGCGGATGGCGGGGCCGGCGCTGGCGCATCGGCTGGTTCTGACGTCGAAGGCGAAGTACACGGGGGCGCGCAAAGAGGACGTGGTGCGGGAGATCCTGGAGCGGACGCGGACGCCCACATGAGAGGCACATTGTCGGGGCTGATCCGGCTGGCGCTGAATATCTGGCTGCACGGGTTGACACCCCCGGGGCGGTGCATGCTTGTGGCGTTGTTTCTTGCCACGAGCGCGGGGTCGATCGCGCTGGAGATTCCCATCTACCATTTGTTCTGCGGGCTCATGGCGCTGCTGGGGGTTTCGCTGTTGGCGGCGCTGTTGATTCGGCGGCCGCTGCGGATTGTGGGCGGCGCGCCGGAGCGAGTGACGGCGGGGCAGCCATTCCGGGCGGAGTTTGTGGTGGAGAACCTTAGCGGCAAGCCGGTGTATGACGCGGGGGTGGGGTTCTTTTTCTTGCCGTCGTACATTCAGCAGGTGGGGGCGGGCGAGATGACGCCGTATGTGCCGCCGGGCGGGCGGGCGCGGATGGGGATTGGGCTGGTGGCGCGGCGGAGGGGGGTGCACGCGCTGCCGAACGTGAGCGTGTTCAGCGTGTTCCCCTTCAACCTGTGGCGCAAGACCGTGGCTTCGCGGCGGGCGGGGACGCTGTTGGCGCTGCCTGATTACCGGCCTCTGGATGAGGCGGAGATGCTGGTGGGGCGGCGTTATCAGCCGGGAGGGGTGGCGCTGAGTTCGAGTGTTGGGGAATCGCCGGAGTATTTCGGGAACCGCGAGTACCGGCCTGGCGACGCGGTGGGGCGCATGGATTTCCGCTCGTGGGCGCGGCTGGCGCGGCCTGTGGTGAAGGAGTACCAGGAGGAGTATTACTGCCGGATTGCGCTGGCGCTGGATACCTACGTGGCGCCGAAGCGGCGTCCCAAGGCGGAGGGGTTCCCGGACTTGGAGGCGGCGATTTCGCTGGCGGCGTCGCTGGCGGACGCATATTCGCGGGGCGACTACCTGCTGGACCTGTTCGCGGCGGGGCCGGACTTGTTCGTGTTCCGGACCGGGCGGAGCATCAGCCACCTTGACAACATTCTGGAGATTCTGGCGTGCGTGGAGGAATGCCGCCGGAGTCCGTTCGAGAAGATCGCGCCGGCGCTGGCCGAGGAGCTGGGGGGGATCAGCGGGGTCATTTACGTGTTGTTGGATTGGGACGAGGCGCGGCGGCGGTTTGTGCGCCAGGGTGTGGAGAGCGGGGCGGCGGCGCGGGTGTTTGTGGTGCGCGAGGGCAAACCGACGGAGCCGTGGGACGAGGACGAGGCGTGGGCGGGGCCGGTGACGGCGTTGACGCCGGCGCAGGTGAGGTCTGAGAAGGGGGCGCAGCCGTGAAAGCGTGGAGGATGCTGGCGTTCCTGATGATCGTGGTGGCGGCGCTGACGCTGTCCACGATGAGGGGGGCGCGTTTTTTCCCGGCGGCGGCGGTGGCTTTTGGGGCGTTGGGGGCGTGGCGAAGGTTCGAGACGCGTTTGACGCGCAAGCAGGAGATGTACCTTTCGCTTGGTCTGGCGGTGTTGTTCGTGGTGATCCCGAGGATCGGGGCGCGGGGGATGGACGACGTGGCGCTGCTGTGGCGCACGGGTCTGACGCTGGCGCACTTATTTGTTTTGCTGATGGCGCTGTGTCTGTTTGCGCGCAGTGAGAGCGGGCCGCCGCCGAGGCTGGCGCTTTACGGGGCGGCGGCGATGATTCTTTCAGGGGGGGTGTTTGCGGGCGACGGGCAGCAGTTCACTTTTCAGACGCTGGCGATCGGGTACGTGGGGCTGTCCGCCTACTATTGCGCGGTGTGCGTGACGGGGCCGTCCGAAGTGGAGTATGGGCGGCGGCCGGGGTGGTTTTCGAGTCTCACGTTGTTTGTGTGTCTGGCGCTGGCGGGGGGGACGGGGATGGGGCTGGCGCTGTGGCGCTATGGACGCCAGATTGATCAGTTCCTGCTGGGACCGTTCGTGCGTCCCATGGCGGGGGGCGGGGGGGTGGGTTTTTCGGATGTGTCGCGGCTGGGCAGCGTGCTGAAGCGGCAGCTTGGGCCAGAGGACGAGAAGGTGGCTCTGAGGGTGGTGTCGGCAAAGGAGCCGGGTTACCTGAGGGGGCGGGCGTATGTGACATACGCGGACTCGACGTGGCAGACGAGTTCAGAGGTTTCGGGGCTGCTGCCGGTCGCGCCGGCGCGGGCGGGGACGGCGGCGTTTGGACAGAGCCTGTTCGCGCTTAAGCCGGAGCGGGGGCAGGAGTGGACGCCGATGGACATGTGGCCTGCGTCGGCGGGGTGGCGGGAGTTGTTCCTGCCGCTGGGCGCGGTGGCGGTGAGCGCGCCGGCCAAGACGTTGTCGGTGGACGATCAAGGCGGGGCGACCTGTGATGAGATGCCGCCCGGGGCGGGGTATCGTGTGTTCTTGCCGTCCAAGCCCGGCAACGGGCGCGAGCCGCTGAGTCCGGAGATGCGGCGGCGCTTGACGGAGCCGCCCAAGGGGTTGGACCCGCGCGTGGCTCGGCTGGCGCGGCGCATCTTTGCCGGGCGCGAGACGCCGGCGGAGAAGATGAAGGCGGTGGAGGAGTATTTCGCGCGCCATCACCGCTATGCGCTGGGGGTGACGATTCCGGCGGGCAAGGACCCGCTGACGTATTTTCTGCTGGAGCGGCCGGATGCGCACTGCGAGTATTTTGCGACGGGCGCGGCCGTGCTGTTGCGGCTGGGAGGGGTGCCGGCGCGTTACGTGACGGGGTTGATCGCTTCGGAGTGGAACTCGGTGGGGCGGTATTGGGTGGCGCGCAACAAGAACGCGCACGCGTGGGTGGAGGCGTATGACCCGGCGCGGGGGTGGACGCTGGTGGAGGCGACGCCTTCGCAGGGGCTGGCGGAGCCTTCGCGGCCTGGCGTGTGGATGCGGCTTTGGGACGCGCTGCGGTTCCGCTTGCAGGAACTGAGGGCGTTGCTGTGGCAGAGGGGGCTGAGGGGGTTTTGGGCGTGGCTGGTCGCGCGCGCGGGGGAGGTGTGGGGGGTCCTTCTTGGCAGA
>CAYYEE010000481.1:0-3881 GCA_964470775.1 uncultured Planctomycetota bacterium
ATTTCCGATTCGAACGCGGCGATCTTGCCGTAGAGCCTCTCGACGAACGAGGGGTTGACCATATAGTCGCAGAGGAAGTCCTCCATGCCGCGCAGCATCCAGCCCAGCTTGAAGGGCATGGTGACGCCCGCGGCGACAAAGCAGCCCTTGGCCTTCAGACGGGCGACTTTCTCCGCGAGGTCCGGCTCCGGGCGGATGCGAGAGAGGTCGAAGCGGTCATATCCGTCGGGCGAGTCGGCGTTGACAAGAGGGCCGGAGACCCACTGAACGTATTTGCCGTCCTGACCCAGCCGGTGAACCACGCCGAGCGCGTCTTCGAAGACGCCGGGCTCGTGGAAGATGTAGCGGCGGCCCGCGCCTGGGGCGTCGCCTTCCAGGACGCCGTTGGTTTTGGCCAGGAAGCGCGAGTCGTCCATGGCCACGGCCACGCCAGCCCATCCGTCCGTCCCAAGGATGCGGTTGACGTCGTCCATGGTGGAGACGCGGAAGTGGTCCATGAGGGCGCGGTTGACTTCGGGGCGGGCGGTGAGGACGGCGGGGATGCGGTCGGGGCGCTCGTGGCGCATGGTCGTGAGGATGCGTTCGCGTGGGTTCATGGGGGTTCCTGTGCTGGCTGTAGAGGGCGGTCGAGGTCGCAGAGGCGGCGCGGCTACTCCATGCGGAACATGCGGAAGCTGTGGGCGGGCAGGTCGAGTTCGAACGCGGCGTTTGCGCCCGGTTGCGAGAGTTCGGGGATGGTCTGGGGATAGACGGCCGCGGCGCGGAGGAGGGCGCCGTTGGGGACGGTGACGACGGCCTTGGCGGGCGTGGAGCCGGTGTTGCTGACGACGACAAGGGAGCGGCCGTCCTTCCACCACGTTCCCATGAGGACGGCGGGGTTGCCTTTGGCGTCGAGCATGAGGCCGGGGGCGGTCTGCCAGGCAGGAGTGTAGGCGGCGTCGCGCGCGCCGAAGTCGGCGAGGGCCTTGAGCACAGGCGCGCGAACCTTGGGGTGGAGGTAGCGGGCGAAGATGGGCACGCCTTGGGGCAGGATGAAGGCCAGGGCGCACTCGCTCTCTTTCGTCTCCGCGGCGTCAGGGGCGGATTCCTTGGTGATGGCGAGGAAGCAGTTGGGGATGCCCCACGGGGCGGAGATGTAGCGGGGGCGGAAGGTGTCGAGGGTGAGGAGGTCGCGGTAGCTCTTGCCGGCTTTGATCTGGCCTTTGAACCACTCGCCGCAGAAGAGGGCGGAGGTGAAGCTGTAGATGGGCGGGCACACGGCGCCGGAGACGTGGGCCCACACGAAGGGCGCGTGGCGCCGGGGACCGCCGGCGGGGCGGTCTTTGGTTTCGAGGTAGAGCATGGTGGCGACGCGTTTGTTGAAAGCGCGGCTGGCCAGGGCGGGCCAAGCGGGCTGGAGGGCGCCTTTGGCGTCGCGCCAGCCGCAGCCGTGGCTGGTGTTGGCGCAGCTTGCGCCGCAAGCGCCGTCGAAGTAGAGACCGTCGAAGCCGGCTTCGCGCACGGTCTTGCGGAAGGCGTAGAGGAGCCAGTCGGTGTAGGAGCTGGCGGGGCAGGCGCGCGACTGGACCGTGGGACCGCCTTGCCAGCGCCGGCGCGGGGCTTCCATCCACTCGGCGGCGTAGACGCCGAACTCGGGGCGGGCGCCGTCGGTGAAGTTGAGGGGGGCGTGGTAGAGGATGGCCGTGGCGCCGAGGGAGTGAACAGCTTTGACCTCTTTGGCGAGGATGTCGGTCTTGTCGGCGAGGGCGTCGCAGAACACGGCGCGGGCCTTGGAGGAGCCGGACCCGGTGAAGCGCGGCCAGACGACGATGACGTCGAGGTTTCTGCCGGCTTCGGCGATGACGGGGTCACTCATGCTGAAGGCGGTTTCGAGGGTCCAGGCGCTGCAGCCGGGGGGCAGGGGCCGGACGGGCGTTGCCTGGAGGCCGAAGGCGTATTGCAGGGACGTGACGTTTTGGGGCTGCTCGATGAGGCTGGTTCGCCAGAGGACGCGGTCTTGGGCGGGCTGAAGAAGGATAAAGTCGCCGGCCAGGGCCATGCCGCGCTGGCTTTCGAAGAGCAGGCCGAGGCCGCGTTCGCATTCGCCAAGCCAGAAGTAGTTCTGGAAGGGGAAGGCGAGGGGTTTGGCGGCGACGGCGCCGGTCATGGAGCGGTCGGGCACGCCGTGGTAAGAGCGGGCGTGTTGGCGGGAGAGGGGGGTTTCGAGGCGGCAGGCCTCGATGGCGGCGGGGTTGCCGTCGCGGGTGGTGAGCGAGATGTCGAACCAGATGAGGCCGTCGTACTCCATCCAGCAGGCGGCCTTGAGATCAAAGGGGCCGGCTTTGCCGGCGAGGGTCATTTCGCAGCGGTCGGGCGCCTGCTCGCCGAAGGCGAAGCTGTGGAGCGTGGCGGCGTGGGTCTGGCCGGCGACGGTGACGCTGAGGCGCATGGGCGCGGCGAGGAGCTGCGCGCCGGCGCTGGTGATGGAAGCGGGCAGGATGGAGTCGGGGCGCCACTCGACGTCGCGCCCCCAGACGGAGACCTTGCGGCCGGTGTATTGCATGGGCGTGAACGGCGGCAGGACGATGCGCTCTTTGCCGATGTCGTTGCGGAACCAGGCGGGGTTCTTGACGCGGGTGAGGGGGTGGGAGGCGGCGGCGAGGCGCTGGCCGCCGCGGGTGATGGCGACAATGAGTTCATAGTCGCCGGGGGCGAGAGGGGCGAGTTCGAGGCGCTGGTCCTGGACGCGCTGTCTGAGGGGCGTCTGGCCCGAGAGCGCGGAGCGGCCCTGCTTGTCGCGCAGAGACCATGCGGCTGTGGCGCCTTCGATGGAGCCTTCGAGGCCGGAGCAGTCGAGATGGCAGAGGGCGTATTCGCAGGTGGGGTAGTTGTCGACCGCGAGGCGGAAGGGGGGCAGGATGTGCAAACCGAGGGTGTTGGCGTAGAGGACGGCGGGGCGGCCGGTGGTGTTGGCCGAGGCCGCGACGGTGACGGTGTCGAGGTCGGGGCTCTCCAGGTCGCGCTGGAGGCTGAAGGGCGCTTTGCCGTTGGCGGGAACGGCGAGGCTGGCCGCGGTTTCTTCCTTGGCGCCGGAGATCTCGTCGAAGCCGGTGCGCTCCACGATTATCGTGCCGGCTTTCTCGGCTTTGAGCGAGACGGCGGCGTTGAGGGGCGAGGGGGAGGGGTTGAGGATTTCGCCGGCGAGGCGGACGCGGCCGATGGCGAGGCTTCCGAGGCCGCCGAGGCGTATCACGGGATCATCGGGCGCCAGGAAGCGCAGAATGGCGAAGCGTTCCTGTTCGGCATAGCTCTCCCGGACAGGGGCGAGGGTCATCTGGCGCTGGCCGTCAATGCAGACGTTGACGCGCCACGTGTCGCCGGGGTGGGGCGCGGGGGTTTGGAGCGAGGCAAAGGGAAGGGCGGCTTCAAGGACCCAGCAGGATTCAGCGACGCGGAGGAATGGGGGCAGTTGATCGGCGGCGCAACGGCCTGTGGCGGTCTGCCATTCGGCGTTCCACGCGATGTCAGCGCCGAGGCGGTCGAAGAGCACGTTGGCGGCGTTGACGATGATCTGTCGGAGCGGGGCGTTAGGGGCTGGCGACAGGAGAATCTCAACCGCGTCGTCGCGGTGCACGGCGCCATCGCGGGTGGAGGCGCGGGTCATGGGCTCCTGGCCGGGACGGAGGGGAGCGATGACGCAGAGGTAGAGGGCTTGGCTGTCATAGCCGCAAAGAACCGCTGGGTCCGCGGGTTCGAGCTTGCGCGACAAGAGGCCGCGGAATCCGCCGAACGCGGAGGCGCGGGCCCACTCGGCCGGGTCCAGGCGTCCGTCGATGCGCGGCGCGGCGGCGAGGGGGGCGGCGGTGAGTTGGGGCAGGGGTGGCGGGGCGTTTGGGGCCGGG
>CAYYEE010000482.1:0-3876 GCA_964470775.1 uncultured Planctomycetota bacterium
GGCCCTGGGGCGTGTCGTTCAGCCATCCGCCCCGCGAATGGTCGCACTCGACGTGCAGCAACTCGCCCAGTTCGCCGCTCGTCAGGATATCCTTCAGCGCTCGCCCCGTCATCTCGGAGAAGCGGTATTCCAGGTCCACGCCGACGTGTTTGCCGACGCGCTGCTGCGCCGCGAGCAGGTCACGGCCTTCCTCAAGGGTGATGCCGATGGGCTTCTCCAACCAGACGTGCTTGCCTCCCTCCAGACACGCGGTGGCAATCGGCGCATGTGTCGCGTTCGGGGTGAATGTGACCACGGTATCGCAATCCGGCATGTTGGCGATCTGCCGGTAGTCATCGGTGATCAGGATCGTCGAATCCTCGGCGCGGCAGCGGTCCAGAAGGTCCTGCCGGATATCACAGACGCCCACCAACACGCAGGACGCCGGCAGTTGAGCGCGGACCTCCGCCAGCGAGACGAATCCGCCGATAAACGCCACGCGATGCGGCTGGTTCACTTGGGCGGCTCCTTCACAATGCAACGCATGTCGAGTCGCGCCCTGGACAGGGGCGGCCCGGCATGGATGCGAACGACAACCCAAACCGGCGCCCTCTGCGAACAGCGCTTCTCGCCGCGAGATCAGGGCGTCACCGTGGCATCCGCGTCGATTCCCGCGGCCGCGTCGAACGCGTGCCACACCTCCGCCGCGCCGTTGGCAAAGGAACCGTAGTTGTCGGCCGGCGCGTTGGTCGCTGGAGGATTGCCGATGGGGGCATACCAACCGTAATAGAAATTGCTGCTCAAGTGGTGGTCGTAGAGGTTGTCCGTGACCGCAACGGTTCGTCCGCGTCCCTCGGTGTGCCAAAGGATGGACTCGTTGGGGTCGCCCCAGGCGCTGACGTGCCCGTCCGCGTAGAGCACGTTGTATGCGTTGCGATGGACCTTGACGCCGTAGCCGCAGACACGCCGAGTGTCCGACATGCCCGTGTGCGTGAAAACCGCGCCTGAGCCCAGAACCTTGCGGTTCAGCCCGTCATACTGGTATCCCTTGCTGAAGGTGTCGCAAGCCAGCGCGCGCCCCCCTGCCAGCCGGGTCGTCTGGAGCAGTCCGTTGCCGATCTGGGCGAACAGGCTTGGTTTTGCGCCGATCCAGGCCGTTGCCGGGTCACGCTGGCGCTCGATGGAGCGGTGCCACGCGCCTCGCATGCCCATCGGGATATTCCGGTAGTTGTAGGTGGAGTAGATGCCGCTCGCGTAGCGGCTCCACGCGGTGTCGTTCCACGCGCCAAAGAGCATGGTCTTGGCGTCGAACCCGCCGGCCGTCATCCAGTCCTTCAGGTTCGAGGCGCCGAACTTGGTGTCCGTAGTCCCCGGGGTGACGTCGCCCGGCATGGACGCCCCGCTGGCGCAATAAAAGACCTTCGCGTCGCTCATGTAGTTGGCCGCCAGAAGCATGCCCAGGCCATGCGGCGCGTTGTTCAAGGTCCCCGCCGAGAACCACAGGTTCCCGGCGGGCAGACCATAGTCGCTGCCCTTCATCCCATAGCCGATGACGCGGTAGCAGGTGAACAGCCGGGTGGGCGCTTCGTAGGTCATGGAGGTCATGCACACCTGCTGCGAAGCCCCCGCGGGGTTGGTGGCCGCATAGTACTGCGTGTATTCCAGCGTTGGATTGCTGGCGTTGACGTGGTGGTAGGGATAGCCCGCGAGTTGAAGGGTCTTGGTGCAGGAGGTCATACTGGGCGAGCACCAGTCCACGCTGGGACCGAACACCGCCGGGCTGACTGGCAGATACTCGCCGTAGTCGCCGGTGTAGGCGGCTATTGCCGTTCCCATCTGGTTGAGATTCGTGGCGCACGCTGTCCGGCGGGCCTTTTCTCTGGCCGCCGACAGCGCTGGCAGCAAGAGCGCGGCGAGGATGGCGATGATCGCGACCACGACAAGCAACTCAATAAGCGTAAACGCCTTGCCCCGTGTCCGCGACAGGCAGCGCGGCGCGCGACTGAGCTGACTGTACATCGCCCTCCCTTTCACTAACGGCCCGTTGAAAAAGACACCGCGTCGGCGGGGACATGTCGCCTCAGCCCGCCAAAGGCGGGATCGCAGCGTGTCCCCGAAACAGACGCGACATTTTCAACAGGCTGCTAAGCACCCGGCCCCGGCCGGGACGAAGATCAATTCCGACATGCCTCGTTTGCCCGGACTCCCGCCTTCGCATCGGCGGCCTGGGGACCCGTTGGCGCCGCCTGACACGTCCCGCGTTCGATGATCTCTGACTTGACGCTGACGCACAGCCGGTTCCCGTCTTCCTTTGGCAGCAGCTTGCCTGATACGAGCTGGGCGATCATCCGGCCGATGCGCGCCAGGGGCGGCGCCACGGTCGTCAGGTTGCAAGATCGGAAGCGGGGATCGTTGTCAAAGGAGACAAGCGAGAAGTCGCGCGGCGCTTCCAGCCCGGCCCGGCGCGCGCGGTCCAGCAGCCATGCCGCGTGCTGGTCGTTGGCCGCCACCACCGCGTAGCGGCCTCTGGCCTTGGCCAGACGGCGGCAGACCTCGTCGCCGTTCGACGGCAAACGCCACGACTCGGGCCTCAGCGACCCATTGGACGCTCTCAGCAGACCGTAGCAAAGCCCCAGCTCGCGCTGCTGCGTCCAATAGACGCGCGCCATCCCTTCCTGCGGCAGGAACGCGATTCGACGGAACCCGCTGTCATACAGGTACTGGGCGACTTGCGCGCCTTCGCCGAACGGGTGGAGACTCAAGACGTGGAACGGCCACTTTTCGGGCGGGGTGCCGCCGTAGTCGAAGACGTAGATGTTGCTGTGGTATTGGTAGAGCAGGTCGAGATTCGCCAGGTACAGGCGGGTCTCCTCCAACGTGGGCATCAGGACCAGGGCCGCGGCGCCCTTGGCGGCGATCCTCTCCAGCATCTCCTCCAAGCCTGCCCTGTCGGCGCCCGCGGGCAGCCCTTCGAGGACCATGGCGTATCCGTCTTCCTTCAAAGTCCGCTCCATCTCCTGAAGCGTCAGATGGCTCCAGTGGATCGGGTCGTTTCCCGGCGTGGCGATAACGTGGGCCTCGCGACACAAGGCGCTCGTCAGGTCGCGCGCCAGCGACGGCGACGGAATCCGGCTCAAGCGAGTGCCTTGACGCTTCTTTCTGCGGACAACCCCCTTCTGCTCCAATATCCGCACGGCGAAGCGCGCGTCCATCCGGTTGGCGCGGAACATCTCCGCCAGGCGCGTCTCCGTCGGGATGGGATCATTCGGCGAGATATCGCCTTGCAGGATCTGCTTTACCAGGTAGTTGTAGATCTCTTCTCGCGCTCTCTGCATGAACATCATCCAGAATGGCGTCCGCGGCGGCGAACTTGATTTGCGCACGATGTTATGATAATATGTTCAAATCATAAGAACATTATGTACGACACAGGTTCGCATGTCAAGCCATTTCTTGGGCGCTCGTCGCTTGGCAACCTCGCGCCACGACGCCGCTCTCTCCGGACGCGTGACGATATGACAATGCCTTTTCCTTATCGTTTCCTGCATGCGCCGATCCACGGCGGGTTCAGAATGGACGACTACTGGGTGTGGTGCGGCTCGGTTATCCGCGGGGAGGACGGCCTTTACCACATGTTTGCCTCGCGCTGGCCTCATGCCTATCCGTTCTATGAGGGCTACCGCTTGGCTTCCGAGGTCGTCCGCGCCGTTGCCGCTTGCCCCGAGGGACCATACGAATTCAGAGAGATCATTCTGCCTCCGCGAGGGGAGCAACACTGGGACGGCCGCATGACGCACAACCCGGTGATTCTGCGCCGGGGCAGGCAGTACCTGCTCTTCTACATTGGGGCCACGTTCGCCGGGCCTCTGCCCTCCGCGGAGCAGATGCGGCAGCCGC
>CAYYEE010000483.1:0-3875 GCA_964470775.1 uncultured Planctomycetota bacterium
CAATTTGCCCGAGGACGAAAACTTCGACACCGTGGGCGGTTTCGTCACCTTCAGCCTTGGACGCGTGCCTGCCAAGGGAGAAACCTTCGAGCGCGACGGGTTCAAGTTCGTCGTCTTGGACGCGGACGCGCGGCGTGTGCGTCGCGTCCGTGTCGAACGGCTTGTGGACAAGGACTGACGGCTTTGTCAGGCTCTCTGGTCAAGACGGAAGCCATCGTCCTGCGTGTGACGGACTACAGCGAAACCAGTCAAGTCGTCTGGCTTTGCGCGCGAGGGCACGGTCGTGTACACTTATTAGCCAAAGGCGCGCGCCGTCCCCGCAAGGACGGCTGTGGCCCTTTCGGGCTGCTGGATCGGTGTCACGTTGTCTGCTGGCGCCCGCGGTCATCGGCCCTTTGGGTCGCGTCGGAGTGGTCCATCGTGGGCGCGTGCCGCAGGATGCGGCGCGAACTGGCGGCTTGGCGCGAGGGCATGTTCGCTTGTGAGCTGGCCCTGGCCTTCACGCATGAAACGGACGAGGATGACGGGACGTTTGCCCTGCTGGACGGGTTCCTCAAGCAGTTGGACGAGAGAGGCGTCTCAGCGGAGGCGAGAACGATGTTTGAGCTGCGAATGCTGCGGCAGGCAGGCCTGGCGCCTCGCGCCGACGCATGCGCGCACTGCGGCGGGCCGCTGGGCGCGCGCACGCGGTTCAGCGCGGCGGCGGGTGGCGCGTTATGCGACGCCTGCGGCATGACGGAGGCCGGTTCGACAGCCATGTCCCGGGGCGCGCTCGCGGCCATGGCGGCCATGGCCGGCGGGTCGAGAGTGCAGCTTTCGCCGCCGCAGAGGGCGGAAATGGACCGAGCTTTGACGGACCATATCGAGTATCATCTGGGCCGGCCCCTCCGTACGGCCCGTTCCCTGGGCGCGTAGCCGGCCAGGCCGGAGTGGTGACTGATGCGAGGCGCAAGAGTGAATTGGCGAAGCGGACTCGGCGCTCTGGTTGTGGCCGCGCTGGCGTTGGGTGGGGCCCAGGCGGCCTGGGTCTGGCATCCTGACGCCGGCTGGATTGACACCGAGGCCGCGCCAGCTTCGTCGGCGGAGGGGATGTTCGCCTGGGCCGTGGGGCTCCAGATGCAGGGCAATCTGCACAGCGCTCTGGACCTGCTCGAACGTCTTCGCTCCTACCCCATGTCCGGCGATCTGAGACTCAAAGTCGCTTTCCACGAGTCCGAATGTCTCCTGGGGCTCGGTCGCGCGCGAGAGGCGGCGCGCGCCGCGCGCGCGGCCACCAAGGGCCCGCTCAGCGAGGAATGGGCCGGCCGCTTTCTTGGCCTTGAGGTAGACGCGGGGCTGCAGTTGCTGCGTGAAGATTCGGACGCCGGCCGTGCGGTGTTGGCGGACGCTCTGTCCAAGAAGCCTCCCCTTTCGACCGCCATTCGCGCCCTGCTCGCCCTGGGCCGTCAGTCCATCCTGGATCGCCGGTGGGATGAGGCCAAGGCGTTCTATGAAGAGGCCGCGCGCGCCGGGGCCGTGGGCGCCGACTTGGACGCCGCCGTGATGGGCAAAGGGTGGTCATGCCTGCTGGCGTGCTGTGACGGACCCGTCGACAAGACCCGCATCGAGCAAGCCATCGACGCTTTTCGCGAGGTGGCCGGCCGCGCCAGGCAGGACGACCCCGTTGGCGATCTGGCGCGCGAGTGCTCCTGGGCGGCTCAGAGCCTGCAACTGGAATCCTCGGCCACGCGGCGCGCGGTGTTCGCGGCCATTGCGCGGTTCCTGTGGGGCGACCGCGAGCAGACCTATCCCGTCATTAAGGACGCCGCTGGCACTTTCCACGGCACGTCCGTGGGCGAGGCCGCCCGCTTCTTCGCCGCCGAGTATTGGTTGGGCAAGGAAGAATACTACAAGGCCTACGAGTACTACGAGGAGCTCATGGAGGAGTATTCCGGCACCTTGCGCGTGCAGCAGGTGGCCGCCCGCGAGTTCATGATCGGCAAGAAGCTCATGGTCATCCCCCAGGGCTTCCGGTGGAAGAGCTGGCGGCTGGCGCGCGCCGCCGAGGTGCTGGGCAAGGTCATTGAGCACAACCCCAGCGGCCGCTTTGCCGACGAAGCGCAGTTGCTGATTGGTGACTGCCATTTCGAGACAGGTGCGTACGATGAGGCTTACGACGCCTATCAGGCCGTGATCGAGGATTACCCGCAAAGCAAATGGGCGCCCATGGCTCAGTTCAAGAGCGGACTTGCGCGCTTCCGCCAGGCAGAGCTGACTGAGGACAAAGGCGAGATTCTTCTGCAATGCTCGCGCGCGCTGGAGGTCTATTTGCGTTCCAGCCCGACCGGCGTGCTGGCCGGGGAAGCCCGGGACATGTTGGGCCGCGTGCGCTCACGCGAGGCCGCGTTGCAATGGAACATCGCCAAGCTCTATGAACGCACGGACAAACCGCGCGCCGCCGCCTTCGTGCTCGAACAACTGACGCGCGACTATAGTGACACCGCCTGGGCTCCTTTGGCCCGTGAGCGACTGCAGGCGTATGCCGCTAAAGGATATGTGGAATGAGATGGACAGGCGTTCTTTTGGCGGCGGCGTTTGGCCTGACGCTGCACGGCTGCGGCTATCACTGGGGTCTGCTCTACCCCGCCGATGTCCGCACCGTCCACGTCAAGATGTTTGACAACACTACCTTCTATCACGAGTCCGAGGTCAACCTGACCCAGGCGGTGAAGGACGCGATCACCCAGCAGACCCCGCTCAAGGTCCGCTCGGCCGAGGAGGCCGACTCGATTCTCACGGGCACGATCACCCAGGTGGAGGCGCAGGTCTCGGCCTATGACCAGTCCGACCAGATATTCACCCAGAACGTGACGGTGCGGGTGGACTTCGAGTGGCGCCGCCGCGACACGGGCAAGGTCATCGCCAGCGCATCCGGCCTGTCGTTCACTCGAAGACGCATGGCCCCGCGCGGAGAGACGCGCGCCGACACCATGGACCGCACGTTCCGCGACTTGGCGCAGTTGATCGTGGAGCGCATGCAGGAGAACTTCTGAGCCCCGCACGGGGCCATGCAGCGAAAGGAATCATCTCTATGCCGGACGATAGACGCGCGCCAGAGCCGGACGGCGAGCAAGGGCCTCGCCGGCCGCAGAGGACTCGGGCGCTCTTCCCCTGGGCAGTGTTGCTGCTCTTCGCCGTGCTGGTGTTGACGGTCTTGCCGCGCATGTCCGACACGGGGGCCGGCGTCATGCGCATGGACGAACTGCGTGAAGCCATCCAGCGGAACGAGATCCGCAGTCTGACGTTGCGGCCCGACAGGATCTCCGGCGAAAAGCGCGAGCTGAGCCGCGGAAGGCCGGTCCGTTTTGTGGTACCCGTGCTGCAGAGCCAAATTCAGAACTTCGAGAGCTTCCTTATTCAGCACAACGAGTCCGTTCGCAAGAGCGGGGGCGGCGAGGCGAAGGTCGTGGAGTACACCAGCGAACAGGCCAACGAGTTCTTGCAGGCTTTTTTGCCGCAGATGCTGCTCTATGTCGTGTTGTTCCTGGTGTTCTGGTGGCTCATCTCCCGCCAGCTCCGCTCGCCCGGCGGACCAGGCGGCGTGCTGAGCTTCGGCAAAAGCCGCGCCAAGATGCACATGAGCGAGCGCGTGAACATCACCTTTGACGACGTGGCCGGGGTGGAGGAGGCCAAGGAGGAGGTCCAGGAGATTGTCGAGTTCCTGAAGAATCCGGCCAAGTTCACGCGTCTCGGCGCCCGCATCCCGCGCGGCGTCCTGCTGGTCGGCAGCCCGGGGACAGGAAAGACCCTTCTGGCCAAGGCCATCGCCGGCGAGGCCAAGGTGCCGTTCTTCAGCATCAGCGGCTCGGACTTCGTCGAGATGTTCGTCGGCGTCG
>CAYYEE010000484.1:0-3867 GCA_964470775.1 uncultured Planctomycetota bacterium
ATACGTCAGCCGCAGCCGCCGGCACTCCTCTTCCGTGTGCGCCGGAGCTCCCAGCGTGTACCCCAAATACTCGACCGCCAACGACCCGTCCGGGCTCCTCACGGGAAACACTTCCCTCAGGAGCCCTTCCAGACCGGTGGGCTCTCGCAATTCCTTCGCAACGCCAATCTGCAGAAACGCCTCGTAGCTCCGCGTCTGAATCTCCGTCAGGCACGGCGCTTCCACGGCGTCCCCGGTCCTGGCGAAATTTCTCATCTGCTGCGGCATAACCACAAGGCCTTCGGCGATTTCGCCCATGAGAACGCATCCGGCGGAGCCGCAACCTCCGCCGGACACCCGCCGTCCGGGCCGGCGAGTCCAAGCCCACGCTTGCGCCTCGCCAGCCCGACCATTCCCGCCGGACCGGCCAGAAACGGCGTCACTTCAACTCGACCGTGGCGCCCGCCTCTTCCAGTTCCTTCTTGATTTCGTTGGCCTTGTCCTTCGGCGCCGACTCTACCACGGGCTTCGGCGCGCTGTCCACCAGAGCCTTGGCTTCCTTCAGGCCCAGCGTGGTGTGCTTGCGCACGACCTTGATGACGTTGAGCTTGTTGGCGCCGGCGTCCTTCAGAATGACCTGGAAATCGGTCTTCTCTTCCGCCGCGGCCTCGCCGCCAGCCGCCGCGCCGGCAGCCGGAGCAACACCGGCCACAGCCACCGGAGCCGCCGACACGCCGAACTTCGCCTCGAACGCCTTGACCAGCTCCGCCGCTTCCAGCAGCGTCATCCCCGACACTAGATCCAGCACCTGCGCAACCTTCGCGCTCAGCTCAGGGGCCGCCGTGGCCGTTCCTGTGGCCTCTGACATGGCATCTCTCCTCTTGCTTCACCAGAACGAGGCCAGGAATCCTGCGTCCTTCCCAGCCTCACGTGGACCGGCGGCCGCGCCGCCTCGTTCACTCGATCACAGGCGCCGCGCCGTTCGCGCCGGCCGATGCGCCTCTCAGCGGGCAGCCGCGCCGCGCGGCCGCGCTCCGCTGCTTCACTCAAGCCTGCTCCGCCGCGGGCGCCGCGGCGCCCGCGGCAGCCTGCTTCTGCTTCTCGATCTCGCTCAGCGCGCGCGCCAGACTCGACTGCACGCCCTGGAACGTCCCCGCCACGCGCTGCAACACTCCCAGCACGCCACCCACGAACATCCCCATCAACACCTGCCGCGACGGCACGCTCGCCATCTTTTGCACGCCCGCCGCGTCCAGCATCTGCCCCTCGACGAATCCCCCCCTCACCTCCATCTTCTTGTTCTTCTTGATCCACTCCGTCACCGCCTTCGCCGTCGTGGGCATATCCTCCTCGCCCACCGCCAGCGCGCACTGGCCCTTCAGCAGGTCCTTCAACCCTTTGAAGCCCGCCTCTTCCAGCGCAATCCCCGCCAAGGCGTTCTTCACCACGCGCATCCGCACCTTCGACGCGCGCAGCGCGCTCCGCAGGTCCACCGACTCCTGCGACGTCAAGCCCTGGTAGTTCACGACTACGCAGTGGTTCATGCCGCGGAACTGGCCGCCCAGCTCGCTCACCACATACCTGTTCAGACGGTTCACCATGAGCCGAAACCTCCGGACTGGCCTGCCGGTCCTCAGACCGCAACCGGCACCGACGGCCCCATCGTCGTCGAAAGGAAGACCTTCTGCACGAAGACCCCTTTCACCGCCGCCGGCCGTATGCTGTTAATGTGATCCAGGAACGCCTTCACGTTCGCCAGCAAGTCGCTCTCCGAGAAATCCGCCTTCCCCACCACCATGTGCAGATTGCCCGTCGCGTCGTTGCGGTACTCCAGACGGCCGGCCCGGAACTCCCGGACCGCCGTGGCGATGTCGTCCGTCACCATCCCGGACTTCGGCGACGGCATCTTGCCCTGAGGCCCCAGCACGCGGCCCAGCTTGCCTACGAACCGCATCATCGGCGGCGTGCTCAGCGCCACGTCGAAATCCATGAACCCGTCCTGGATCTCCTTCACCAGGTCCTCGCCGCCCGCCTTCAGCGCGCCGGCCTCCAGGCACTTCTGCACGTCCGCCCCGTCGCAGAACGCCACCACCTTCTTCTCGCGGCCGATCCCCTTCGGCAGACTGATGCTGCCGCGGATGTTCTGGTCCGCCTGCTTCGGGTCAATCCCCAGCTTGATGGAGATTTCCACCGACTCCACGAACTTCGCCCTCTGGAAAGACCGCACCAGCGCCACCGCCTCCGCCACGCCATAGCGCTGTTTCCGGTCCACCTTCGAGCAAAGATCGGTGTATCGTTTCCCATGCCGGCTCATTTCGGCGACTCCACGATCTCCACGCCCATGCTCCGGGCCGTGCCTGCCACCATCCGCTCAGCCGCCTCCAGCGACGCGGCCGTCAAATCCTTCATCTTCATCTGCGCAATCTCGCGCACCTGCGCCCGGGTCACCTTGCCCACGTTCGTCTTGCCAGGCTCGCCCGAACCCTTGACCACCTCGGCCATTTTTTTCAACAGCACCGACGCCGGCGGCGACTTGGTCACGAAATCGAACGTGCGGTCCTTGTAGACCGTAATCTCGACCGGAATGGTCATGCCCTGCGCTTCGCGCGTCCGCTCATTGAACTTCTGAACGAACTCGCCGATGTTCACGCCGTGCTGGCCCAGCGCCGGACCTACGGGCGGCGCAGCTGTCGCCTGCCCGCCGGGACAATGCAGCTTGATCTTCGCCGTTACCTGTTTAGCCATTCGCAGCGACCTCTGTTCCGCAGGGAGACCCGCCTCCGGACCGCCGACGCTCGCCAGCGCCGCGTCCTTCAGATCTTCTCAACCTGCCAGTATTCCAACTCCACCGGCGTCGGCCGGCCGAATATCGTCACGATCACACGCACAAGGCCCTTCGCCGGCGACACGGTCTCCACAGTGCCGTCAAAGTTCTCGAACGGCCCTTCCTTGATGCGCACCGCCTCGCCAACACAAAAGCCGATCTGCACCTTGGGCGCGTCTTCCTTGCGCACCACCTCGCCCAGCATCTTCTCCACGTCCCGGCGGCTCATCGGCGTCGGAATGCTCCCCGCGCCGAGAAAATCGCCAATCCCAGGCGTCTCGCGAATCAAGAACCACGCCTTCTCCGGAATCTCCTTCGCCTCGCCCATCTCGATCTCGACGAAGATGTAGCCCGGATACGTTTTCCGTTCCCGAACGCGCTTCTCCCCGCCGCGAATCTCCGTCACGCGCTCCGATGGCACCAGCACCCGCGTAATCTGCTCTTGCACGCCCTCCATGAGCACCCGCCGCTCCAGGCTCTCCCTTACCTGGGCTTCCCTGCCACTCTGAACGCGCAAAACGTACCAGTTCTTCATCGGCCAGGCGACTCCTGTGGAACTCAGCGCAGATACAATTGCTGGTAGCCGATCACAAACACCCAGTCCGCCAGGAAAATTACGAGCCCCAACAGAAACATCGTCACCAGCACAATTATCGTCTGCTGCCTAAGCTGCCGCGCCGTGGGCCACGACACCTTCCGCAGCTCCGCTTCCGTCACGATCAGAAAGTCCACAGGCCGGTGCGCATTCGCCAACAACGCAATCCCCACCCCCGCCGCGACCGCCAGAATCGCCACGATGAGCGCCTTCCACTGCAACCCCCAGACTACTTCCGCCTCCCAAGCCTCAATCGCCCCATACAGCTCGTAGAGGCCGAACAGAGCCACCAGGCCGAGCATCACCACCACCGCCAGCCTCGCGTACACCCCCTGGCCGGGCTTGTAAATCTCAAAAGCGTTCACCCGCTCGACTCTCTATCTGAACCGCGCCGCCAAGCCGCCCGATTCCACAAACTGGCAGGCCAGGGAGGCTTCGAACCCCCAACCCCCGGTTTTGGAGACCGGTG
>CAYYEE010000485.1:0-3845 GCA_964470775.1 uncultured Planctomycetota bacterium
GTGGAGGCGATAAACGCGCTCGTCGTCAGGGCGGGCCTTGTCAATGGCGGGGCCGATCTCGAAAAAGACGCCGCTGCCGGTGAGCCAGACGGGGTCGACCACGGGCCGGAGGGATTCGTCGTTGAGGCCTTGAAGCGTCTTGACGGCTTCGACGGCGGGGGTTTTGTCGTCGGTGAAGAACAGCCACATCTCGGCGGTTTTGGCCACGCCCTGGGCGTTGACGGTCTCGGGGCAGCCGTAGGCGAAGTGCGGCTCGACGCCGCACTCGGCCACGTAAAGCGGGCCTTCGGCCAGCTCGCGCGGCAGGCGCAGGTCCATGACCTCGCCTTCGTGGGCGAACCAGAGGCGGTAGGCTGTGCCGAGGTCGGGGGTGTGGCTTCGGGGCTTGCCGTGGCGGGGCCACTGGTAGAAGACCATGGCGTCCTTCTCGAAGGCCATCTCGGCGGGGAAGTTTTGCCAAAAGTCTTTGACGCCGAGATAGGCGCGGAAGCCATCGCCGGAGGCGGCCATGACGCCGGGCGCGCGGCGGCCATCGCCGGTCTTTTGGGGGAAGCGGGCGGCCTCTTCCATGAGGTCGAACTTGTCGTGGTCGTGCTGGACCACGAAGCCGCCGTGGAGCCACTTGGGGTCGTCGAAGGAGGAGAGGAAGCCCTCGGGTTTGAGGCCTTGGAGCCCGAAGCGCCAGCCGAGGTTGCGGATGCGGTCGGCGTCGGAATCGCCGGTGTAGACCCAGGTGAAGAAGAGGCGGGCGAGGGGGCTGTTGCGATGGACCACGAGGCGCGCGTCGTACTGGCAGAACTGGCCGGGGCCTTTGGCTTCCTTGAACCAGCCCTTGCGGCGCAGCACAACCTTCTGGGGGCCCTGTTCCTCCACCTGCCACGCGCCGTCGCGGGAGGCTTCGAAAACGCGGCCGCCGGTCACCAGCTCCTTGTGCCCCCAGCCTTTGTAGCTGACGCCGTTCACGTCTTCTACAAAAGCGCCGCACAGGGCGTCCGCGGTCATGGCTTTGCGGAAACGGCGGGAGCCGTCGGGGTCGAAGCTGAGGCCGTTGTCAATGAGGAGCCGGCCGGCGTCGAGCATGGGCGCGGCGGCGCCGCCGGCGGTAACCGCTATGGCGCTCTGGGCCTGGCGGGTCACTTCGGGGCCGAACTCGACGAACACGTCGCGACTGTGGCCAGCCAGGTCGAGGGTGAAATCGCAGAGCAGCCACTTGACGCTGCCGAAGCGGGACCAGCGTGCTGTGACGCGGGTCTGGAGCGGAATCTCGGCGCCCTTGTCGTCCACGAGGCGCGCGTTGGCGTCGCTCCACAGGGATCCGCGCGGGAAGGGCACGCCGACCGTCATGGGCGCGGCCGCGACTGTGGCGGCTGTGGCGTTGGGGATGGTGAGCCGCACGCGGCCGACGGCGGGCGCGCCAGCGGCTGGCTCCACGGTGAAGCCGGCGGAGGCGGTGGCTGACGTGGCGCCCTTGCGCCACGCGACTTCGACGCGGCCGGTCTTGCCGGCCATGGTCTGGCCGAAGCGGGGCGAAAAGAAGAGCCTGCGGGCTGGGATGGGCGAGACGTCCTGGGTGGACACCGTGTTGCCTGCCGCGTCCTTGACCGACATGGAAAGCGAGCCTGAGGGCTGGGCGCCTTCGGGGGCGTCGAGCCAAAGGATGGCGTCGAGGTGGCCGTCTTCGGCGGGCGCGACGTCGCGCGAAAGCAGCAGCTTGAGCGGCGCGTTCATGGGCGCGGGCGTTGCGCTGGTGACGGCGGTGACGAGGGGCGGCTCGCCGCCGTCAGGCGCGTAGTCGGCGCGGTAGGCCTTGCGGGCGTCGAACCAGGGCAAGGTCTCGTTGACCGGCATCACGCCCCAGTCCTCGCCAGCCGCCAGGAGAGTGGAGCCCAGCCCAGCCGTTAATAGAACCGCCACGGTTATACTCCTCAAAGGTGCTCCTCCCGTGAAACGGAACGCGCTTCCCAACCACAGCCTGATACAGTGTGTGGACATGGATACAGAATGTCAATGCTGGTGTGATCAGAGGCTTAGCGCCTCAGTTTCGTGCGGAAGATGGCATCCAACCCCTTCCGCGGGGATCGCCTGGGCCCGACCTGAGACTGAGGCGTTCCCCTGGGAGCTGGGCAGCCCTTTACAAGGCGGCGGAGTCTGGGTATCTTTGGCGCCCTTGCCGCTGGACCGCATTCTTTTGAGAGAACAGCCATGGAGACGCCGACGGACGCCGCTGGGAATCCAGAGACCACGCCGCAGAGTCCGGCCGCGCCGCGGTTTGGGGTGGGGGCGATTGTGCGCCACCCGGCGTTCGGGCCGGGAAGGGTGGTGGGTTACGAAGAGAACATCTACCTGGTCCTTTTCCGCGAGGGCGAGGTGCGGCGGATTGCGTTCAGTTTCGGGGAGCTGTCGGCGCCGACGGGCGCAGGCGACCCGGAGTTGTCGCGCATCCGCCAGGCCGTGGCTGAGGCGCTGGAGGACTATGGGTGGCTGGACGTGGAGCTGGAGATGGGGCGGCGGTGGACGGGCGGGGTGATGAAGCTGATTCCGGGCAAGGAGGGGACGCAGCCGAAGGAGATTCCGCTGGAGGCGTTCTTCAAGAAGATCATCTCGGTGCGGGACAAGCTGCGGGTGCTGGAACAGAAGATCAACGCGCACCCGGGGCTGAGCGCGGAGGAGAAGGTGGAGATGGAGGGGTACATCACGCGCTGCTACGGCAGCCTGACGAGCTTCAACATTCTGTTCCGGCACAAGGAGAGCCAGTTCAAGGGCGTGGGCAAGGAGGAGTGAGGGGGCGGCCGTTGGGTTCCGATGACACGCGGCGTTCCGGCGGCTGGCGGGCTTGCGCAACGTGCCGCCGCCGCTCCCCGGGCGCCAGCGCTTCTCAGGGGGCGCCGCCTTTGAAGAAGCGTGCGGCGCGGTCGCGGGCGGGCATGGCGGGGTCTGGCTGATAGGGCGGGGGTGGGGTGAACTTGTCGCCGAGGGCTTCGATGGCGGCGCGCAGGCCGGGAGGCCAGGTGAGGCGGTCGGGCGGGGATTTGGGGGGCGGCTCGTCGAGGGGGTTGGCAAGGCTGGCGAGCCACCGGGCGACGTTGTCTTGCAGCAAGGCGGTGTCGGCAAGGCGGCGCGCGATTTCCTGGTCGGCCTGGGCGAGGCGGCGGCGGCGGTCTTCGACGAAGCGCAGGCGGGCCTGGGCGAACTCGAGCTCGCGCCACACAGCGAGGGAGGCGGACAGTTCGACGTTGACACGGGCCAGGGCGCTGGCGCGCGTTTCGGGGTCGAGGGGCAGGCGCGCGCTCTGTGAGTGGTCCCAGGCGGACTTGACGCGGGCGCGGGCGACTTCCACGTTTTCCACGGCTTTCTGGAGGCTTTCGGCGAGGCGCTTGCGCTCGGCGGCGAGGAGGGCGTCTGTGTCGGCGCGGGTTTGGCGGGCGAGGTCCAGGGACTGTCTGGCCTCCTCCAGCCTTCTGTGGCCTTCGGAGAGGCAGAGCATCATCTCGACCCAGCCTTTTGAGAAGCTGGCCATGAACCGCTGGCCCTCGATCTGCTCGCGGGTTCGCAGGTCCTGGGGTTTGGCGGCGGCGGCTTCGGTGAAGCGGGCGCGGGCGCGGCGGGCGCCGAGATTGAGGGCGGCGCGGGCGCCGTCAAGGGCGCGGTCGGCGTCGGAGGCGAGGATGAGCAGGCGCTGCATGCCTTCTTCGGCGGTGGCCTTGGCCGGTTCGTCCGCGGCGAAGGCCATGCCGGCGAGGACGAGGCACGCGGCCAGGCGCGCCCGCCGCCGGGTCATGGCTGTCCCCCCTGCTGCCCGCGTTTGATCTTGAGGTAGCGCGCCCGGGCGGCGTTGGACCACTCCG
>CAYYEE010000486.1:0-3844 GCA_964470775.1 uncultured Planctomycetota bacterium
TTCTGGCCCTGGCCCCCCTGCTGCGCGCCGGGCTTGTGGAACTCAGCCGCCCCATCATCGTGGACGCCAAGTCCGGAATCAGCGGCGCCGGCCGCACGCCCAACGAGAAGCTCCATTACCCCGAAGCCAATGAGAACTTCCGGGCCTACAAGGTGAACGAACACCAGCATCGCGGCGAGATTCAGCAAACGTTCGATATCCTGGCCGGCCGCAAGACGCGGTTCTGCTTCGTGCCGCACATCGTGCCCATGGACCGCGGCATCCTGGCCACCTGCTACGCCCCCCTCAAGTCACCGGCCACGGCCGATGAGCTCTGCGCGTTCTTCTCCAAGTTCTACGCGGGCGAGCGGTTCGTGCGCTTCCTGGGCGCGGACCTGCCCGAAACCAAAAACGTCATGATGAACAACTACTGTGACATCGGCCTGCGCGTCGCGGGCGACACGGCCATTGTCATGTCCGCCATTGATAACCTGGTCAAGGGCGCAGCGGGTCAGGCCGTGCAGAACATGAACATCCTTTTCGGCCTCGACGAGTCCCTGGGACTGATTTGACGGAGAACGCCATGAAGGTCTTCGATGGTGGCGCGCTGGCCGCCAAGGGTTACCGGGCCGCCGCCGTAAGCGCGGGCATTAAGTCCAAGCCCGGCGCTCTGGACGTGGGCATCATCGTCTCCGACCTCCCCGCAACAGCCGCTGGCTGTTTCACGACCAATCGCGTCTGCTCCGCGGCTGTGACGTGGAGCCGCGCCGTGGCGCGTCGCGGCAAGGCGCGCGCCGTGTTGGTCAATAGCGGCAACGCCAACGCCTGCACCAGCGAGCGCGGCGACGCCGACGCCCGCGAATGCGCGGCGCGCGTGGCCAGCCTGCTCAGCCTTCAGCCGTTCGAGGTCTTTGTGGCAAGCACCGGCATTATCGGCCACCCCCTGCCCATGGAGAAGATGCGGCACGGAATTGACGCTGCCGTGGCTGCGCTGGCCCGTTCCCGAGAGGTGGACAAAAGCATGGCGCGCGCCATCATGACCACGGATACCGTGCCCAAGGCGCGCGCCGCGCGCGTGAAGCTCAGCGGCGGCGCCGTAACCGTAGGCGGCATCGCCAAGGGATCGGGCATGATCTCGCCGAAAATGGGCACCATGCTCAGCTTCATCACCACCGACGCCGCCGTGTCAGCCCCCCTGCTCCGCCAGACGCTGCGCGATGTGGCAAAACGCACTTTTAATCGCCTCACCGTGGACGGCGACACGAGCACGAACGACACCCTCGTTCTGCTCGCCAACGGCGCCGCTGGCGCGCCGGCCATTACCAAGCCCGGCCGCGACCTGGAAGCCTTTGCCGAAGGACTGGAGGCCGTGGCGCGTTCGCTGGTCGAGGCGCTGGCGCGCGATGGCGAAGGCGCCACGCGTCTGATCGTCGTCACCGTGAGCTCGGCCAAGACCGAAGCCGAGGCCGACGTCGTGGCCCGGACCATCGCCAACAGCCCGCTCGTCAAGTGCGCCGTTCACGGCGGCGACCCCAACTGGGGTCGCATCGTGTGCGCGGCTGGCTATTCGGGCGCGGCCGTGGAGCCAAAGCGCATGAACCTTCGCATCGGCGGCGTTAAGGTCTTCGCCGCCGGTCTTCCCGTCAAAGCGCCGGCCAAGGCGCTGGCCAAGGCCATGGGCGGCAAGGAAGTCTTCATCAACTTGGACCTCGGCCGCGGCCAGGCTCAAGCCACGATGTGGACTTGCGATTACTCGCGCGCTTACATCGACATCAACGCCGACTACCACACGTGACACGCGGGAGAAACGCATGAGCCGCGCCGCCAGAGATCTGGACTGCATCGAGAAGCGCGACCTGCTCGCCTCGGCCAAACTGTCCCAGCAAGACGCGAGCGCCTACGGCCAGGCCTTCCTTGAACTCGGGATGCTGCACGACGCGCTGGCCTTCTTCCTTAAGGCCGACGACCGGCACGGGTTGGCCAAGCTCCTCGACGTTGCGATCGCCGAGGCTGACCACGGCATTCTGTGGCAATTGGCCAAGACGGCCCGGATTCCGGTCATGGACGACGACTGGCGCCGGTGCGCGCGCAGGGCCATGGAGACAGGCAAGCACAGCGTCGCAGCCTACATCTTCAAGCGCCTCGGCGACGAAGCCGGCCTTGCCAGCCTGCCAGAGCGTTGGCGCCCCAAGGGCGATCAACCCGCCCCAGCCCAGACCTCAGCCGGTCACTGAGTCCAGAGCCCTCAAAACAGCCTCGGCGGACGCCTCCGCGAAGCCCTGCCCGCCTTCAACGACTTTCACTCGCGCGCCGCGAGGCCCCCACAGCCCGGAGTCCGTGGGTCCAAACACCGCGACCGTTGGCACGCCCAGCGCCGCGGCCAGATGCGTGAGTCCAGAATCGTTGCCCACGTAGGCCGCGCAACGCGCCAGCGCAGCCGCCACCCGCGGCAAAGGCTCGTGTCGCAGACACACCACCCCCCTTCCCGCCATGCGCGACAGAACCGCCCCGGCCGCCTCCTCATCCGACGGCCCCTCCGTCATGAGAACCTTCCCCCCTTCCGCGATCCATCGGCCCATCACGGCCGCGAAACGGTCCGCCGGCCAGTTCTTGCGCCTGGACCCGCTGCCCGGGTGAACTCCCAGCGTTCGCTCCCCCACTAGCCCCCTCGTCCGCCAGAGGCCCTCCGCCCACTCCGCCTCCGCGCGCCCCGGCGTCAACATGGGCGCAACGTCAAGCAGACCGTAGCCATGCGCGGCCATCTGCGCGTTCGCGTAGTCAACGGCGTGAACGCTTGACGACTCGCGTGGCATCGGGTCGATGTGAACCACGCGCCCAGCGCACACTTGGCCCAGGCGGCGCCGCATCACCCCGTCGCGGTCGGGCCACACGCAAACGACAGCGCCAAACCCTCCGAACCACGCCGCTTGCTCAGGCGGGAAGGAGCCCGACTCAGAAAAGAGCGGCGCCACGCCCGGCGCGTCCACCCGGTGGATCCTGTCCGCCAGACCGCAAGCCATGGCCAGCGACGCGATCTCAGGGTAGCCAAGGATCTCCAGGCTGGCGCCGGGATGCGCCTTGCGCAACGCCCGCAGCAGCGGAACCGTCAGCACGAAGTCCCCCACCGCCCCGCCACGGATGAAAAGAACCTTCTTGATGTCAGAAACCGGCGCCAACGCCGCTCCTTCTTTTGACACGCCCAAGCCTGTTGGTATAATCGCCTCTTTCGCTTCCATCATACCGGGATGATAGCGAGAGACAAGGGAGACAAGGAGGAGAAGCATGACGGCTCAGGTTATTGACGGCGAAGCAATTGCAAGCGCGATGTTGCGCGAGACCATGTCGCAGGTTGCCGACCTCAAAGCCAAGGGCGTCCAGCCCAAGCTCTGCGCGATCATCGCCACGGACAACAAGGGCGCGGCCATCTACGCCAAGAATCAGGCGAAGAGCTGCCAGGAGGCGGGCATCGCCTACGAACTGGCCGAGCTGCCCACGACGTCCACCGAAGCCCAGATCATCGAGGCGATCCAGAAGAAGAACGAGGACCCCTCGGTGAGCGGCATCATCATTCAGATGCCTCTGCCCGAAGGCGTCAACGCCCGCAAACTACAGCGCATGATTGCGCCGGCCAAGGACGTGGAAGGCATGAACCCATCGAACCAGGGCATGGTGGTCTACTGCGCGCAACCGTTCTTCAAGAAGCCCCTGGCCACGAGCCCCGAAGCCGCGAACTGGCTGTCGGCCTCGCTGAGCTGGCCGCTGCCCTCGCCCGCGCCCTGCACCCCCACCGGCGCCATGATGCTCATCCGCTCGCTTGGCATTGATCTCTACGGCATGGAAGCGGTCGTGGTCGGCCACAGCGAGA
>CAYYEE010000487.1:0-3837 GCA_964470775.1 uncultured Planctomycetota bacterium
GGAGCAGAAGGCCGAGGATGAGGAAGTCCGTGGAGCCATCGCCCCAACGCACGGCGGCCATGCCCAAAGTGGCTACGGCGAAGCATTGGGCTACGCCGCCAAGGACGTTCCATAAGGACGCGCGCTCGAAGGTGAGCGACTGGCGGATGTCATGGAGGTCCTTGCGGATTTCCTCAAGGATGCGGGTAGCGTTACCGTCCACGGGTTGCGCTGGTGGTGGCGGCGCGGGCGTGGGCGTTTCTGGCTGGGGCGGGGCTTCTGGGGGAGGCGTTTGGGGCTGGGGTTGAGGGGGTTTGGCGGGGTGTGCAACCGCTTTCAAAACGGGCGGCCGGGGCTTATCCGGGGAGCTGAGCGATGCGAAATACGCAGGCATGCACTCGGCGCAGATCATGCCCTGATCGGTGTTGACGCACGGGCCGGAGTTGCGGCCGCCGCGCTGGATCGGCCGGCCACACCAAGCGCATTCGCCAGCCATAGGGTTCTCCTGCTACGCGCGCACAGTCCTGTTCCTACGTTCGGCGTCTGGCTGTCGTGCACATCGTACCCTAAACGCGGCCGGAGGAAAAGCAAGCGGCCCGAGAGCAATCGCTCCCGGGCCGGTGTTGGTCTTCATCAGAAAGTGGCGGCTAGTTGCGGATGACGTCTTGAAGGGCATCCATGACCTTCTCCATGTCCAACGGGCTCATCAAGAAGCGTGCGGCGCCAGCTTTTTTAGCCGTCTTGATGATTCCCTTTGTGCGCCAGCCGTTGATCATAACAACTGGCACAGTGGGCGCTTTCTCCTTGAGAACCCTGAGAAGCGACCATTTGTCCTTGGCCTCGAGCTCGGCGTCAACGACCGCCGCGTCCATCTTGCGTTCGGCCAGGATGTCCAATCCCACGGACACGGACAAAGCCACCTCCGCCTCGAAACCATGACGCTCGAAGCGCTCTTGAAGCTCGTCAACCGTTCTCCTGTCGGCCTCAATAATGAGAACTCTGGGCCTGATCATGCGTCCTCCAGCTGCGCGATTACCTGAGCGACGTCCTGTGACCACAGTCTTCTGCGCTTCTCCAAGAGCGGACTGCGCTCTTTCTGTTCCCCCCCCACCTTCACTTGCTCTATGATACCAGAAAACCCCCATTTTCTGCAAGAAAAATCTCTCTTGCGGCAAACAAATTGCAGCAATTCTCACAAACGCGCCTTGCGCGCGACCTGGGCCAAGACGCCTTGCGCGTGGGTTATCCCGGAGCCAAGAGGTCGGGCGTGGGCAATGGCATGAGTCGTTAAATTTTGTAAATAAAAGTGTTATGCATTATTCTACCAGCCAGCCTTGACACATGGCCGTCAAAGGCGATAGCATAGCGATCGTTTTGGTCCATGGGAGCGCATTGCCCGCACCAGAGGCCGGGCGGCTGGCGGGTTCGAGGAGACTACCGAACGGCCGGTAGTTTCTTAGGAGGTCGTTCATTGACGCAACCCCCACCCCCACCTGGTGGTCAGGCCTTCTCCGCAGCCGCCTTGTTTCTTGCGCTTTCCATCTGCGTAGCGCTGGGGCTGGCGGCTCTGTCTTGGGGGCTCCCGTCCTATGAGCGAAACGCGCTCGTGTTCGGCGCGCGCACAGAGTCGCTGGCCATCCCCGCGCTGAGCGCAGACGACTACCGTCGGCTGTGGACCAAGTACCCCAACTACCTCCCCTCTGGCCCAGCGCGCACAGGCGAACACCCCCGCAGCGCCTTCAACCCCGTCCGCACATTCCACCCAGACGAATACGTCATTCTCAAAGGTCTGGCAAGGATGCGACCCGCGGAATTGGACATGTACCAGGGGTTTTTCGGCTGGCCGGCGTTGCAGTTCTACGTGGTCGGCGCTGGTCTGCAAGCCGCGAAGATGATGGGCCTTGTCCACCTTGTGCGCGACATCTCGTTCTACTTCATCCACCCTGAAGAAATGGCCAAGATGTACATAGCCGGCCGGCTGGTCACCCTGCTCATGAGCATGGCCGCCGTGGTGGCGATTTGGGGCGCGGCGGCCAAGATGTTCGGTCCTTGGTGCGCAGGGCTGAGCGCGCTGTTCCTGGCCGCGGCGCCGCTCTTCTCTGTCAACTCGCACTACATGACTGCGGACGCGCCTATGCTGCTCTGGGTCGCGCTGGCCCTGTGGATCGCCAGCCACATGCTCCTCAGCGAGAGGCGTCGGTGGTACACACTAGGCGGAATCGCCGTTGGACTCGCCGCTTCCACCCGCTACCAGGGCGCGCTGGCTGGCCTGATCATCTTCGCGGCGCACCTGTTCCGCGGTCCTGCCCCCCACCAAGACAGCCAGGGCCGCCATGCGCCACCACCGCATCCGCTGATCCATCTCATAGCCGACTCGCGCCTTCTGCTATCGGGTATGGTCGCCATCTTCACCTTCCTCCTCATTAACAATCGCATCTTGGCTCTCCCGGCCGAGTTCATCAGCGAGATCACGCAGGAGTTCAGGTCCGCGCGCTCGCCCGACACCACCCCCTGGCCTTCACTGCTGCGCTTCGCGCTGTACGGCCTGGGCCCGGCGCTGGCCGTGGCGGCGTTGTTCGGCCTGATTGCGGCCGCTGTTCGCGGCAGGAAGCCAGGCTGGCTCCTCATCTGGGGGTTCCTGCCCGCCGCGGTTTTCCTGTGCGTGTCCAGCCCTTTCATGGTCCGCTACTGGATGCCCATCCTCCCCCTTCCCATCATCGCCGCCGCGTGGGCGGTCTGCGCCCTGGGCCGATTCGGCCTGAAAACCAGCGGACTGCGCAAAACGCTGGCCTTTGCCATTGGCGCCGCCGTTCTGCTGACAACCCTCGCACAGTCCGCCGCCATGGCCGTCATGCACAGCCGCCCTGACCCCAGGCTCGTCTCTGGACGCTGGATCGCCGCCAACGTGCCCCAATCCTCCACCATCGCCATCCTCTCCGACTCCACCCTCCCCTCCGGCGCTGCCCCAGCCGCCGACCCATGGCAATTCCTCACCCCACCCATCAGCCCCCTCCACTACAGACTCCTCAGCCTCAACATGGACCTCAACCAGCTCGACGCCCTCGCGCCCGACTATGTCGTCATTAGCGACTTCCAGCTCCCGCCGCTCGCCTGCCGCAGCCCCCTGACCGCTTGCGAATGCGCTTTCATGGACCGATTGCAAGACACCGCCTTCTACGAACCCTATCGCTTCCGCAACTTCCCCGACCTGCTCAATCGCCGCTTCGTGTGGCCGTGGATCGCCCCCCCCCACGACTTCCGCTACGCCGACCCCGGCGTCACCATCTACATGCGCGTCAAGGCCCAGTGACATGTGCGGCATTTGCGGCCTGGTCAGCGCCTCATCCGCCCCTCCCCAGGATGCCTCCCTCATCACCTCCATGATGGACGTCCTCGCTCACAGAGGCCCCGACGGCCAAGGCCACTACACACACACCTTCGCCGGCCCCGCGGGCCAAGGCCACGTCTCTCTCGGACACCGCCGCCTCAGCATCATAGACGTCGCAGGCGGCGCCCAGCCCCTCGCCAACGAGGACGAATCAGCCTGGATCGTCTTCAACGGCGAGATCTACAACTACCTTGAACTGCGCGCGCGGCTCCAAGCCTCGGGCCACGCCTTCCGCACCCACTCCGACACTGAAACCATCCTCCATCTCTACGAAGAAATGGGCCGCGACTGCGTCCGCGAACTCCGCGGCATGTTCGCCTTCGCCATCTGGGACCAGCGCAAGCGCTCCCTCCTCCTCGCACGCGACCGCCTCGGCCAAAAACCCCTCGTCTACTGCCCCATCGGCGCCGACATCCTCTTCGGCTCCGAAATCAAATCCATCCTCGCCCCCCCCCCCGGCCCCCGCCGCC
>CAYYEE010000488.1:0-3835 GCA_964470775.1 uncultured Planctomycetota bacterium
CCCCGCCCTGCCCGAAGCCAAGGACTTCAAGCTCCTCTTCCGCCGCGACCGCCTCGACGGCAAGAAGATCGAGTCCGTGGACGCCCTCATCCAACGCCCCGCGCCGGGCCCCTTCACCGTCGTCATCGAGGGCGGCACAACCTACGAAAAAAAGCCCATCCGTGTCGTCGTCACCAGCCCCTCGGGCAAAGCGGCCTACGACAAAGAGCACGTCTTCAAGCCCGGAGGCTTTGTTATCAAGGCCGAAGTCGCGGGCGCCGAGAAGGGCGTGTACAAACTCGCCATCTCCGGAGAGGGCAGCTTCTGGGGCGTGCAGAACAACCTCCGCGTCGAGCCCGCCTCGCCCCTGGTCTTCCCCATCGCCGGCCACATGGTCCTCCTGGATTCCTGCCGCTACTACTTCTTCGTCCCCGCCGGCGTCAAATCCTTCAGACTCAACTTCACCCCTGTCGGCGGCCCGGTCATGGCCAGCCTGCGCGATCCCTCCGGCGCAACCCTGTTCCGCAAGACCTTCGGCGTCACCAGCGACCTCGCCAGCCAGGCCGTCACCGTCGAGGTGAAACCCGAATACGCCGGCAAGGCATGGATGCTCGAAGGATGGTCCGGCATCGGCGTCCTCGAACTCAGCGCCCCCCTGCCCCAGGTCATCGCCCTGCAACCCAGCCAGCTCTTCACCCCCGCCAAGTAGCCTGACAAAACACCGCGGCCCCCGGAAACCCTTCCGGGGGCCGCTTCATTCGTCAGACATGTCGGACGTGTCTGACGGGTCTGACCCGTCCGCAGCCATCGCCCCCTACTTCACCCCAGCCACCTCCCTCAGCGCTTCCAACGCCGCGTCGCGCACCATCTCCCCCGAACCCGGCGCCACCACCGACGACGTCATCTCATAGCCGCCTTCCGCGTAGTTGAACGCCTCGCCGATGTAGCCCGACCCGTTGTTGGCCAGCTCCACCACCGACGTATGCCGCAGCGGCGACCCCGCCTTGATCTGCCGTCCGAGAGCGTTGAACAACTCGCCCGGTACCCCCACAAAGGCCACGCTGCCCGCGCGCAGCGTCTGCGTCTCCAGCTTCCACACCTTGTCCGGCCACTCGTAGGCCCGCACCCGCTTGCGCGCCAGCACCCGCTCCATGGTGAAATCCGCCGTCGAAGTGTACGGCCGCGCCATCTCCGCCTTGGCCGCCTTGTAGTCCTCCTCGCTGACGGGTTGAATAGGCAGCGCCACCACGCGCTGAGCCGCGGCCACGGGTCCAGGCGCCACGGTCTCCTCCGCGGCCAGCGCTCTCAACGCGCCCTCGCCCACGATGCGCCCGATCCTCTTCGCCTCTTCAAAACCCTTGAAGTGCCCCCCCTTGAACACGTTCCAGTGGTTGATGTCGCCCGCGCAGCCCTGGGTGAAGATCACCTCCACGTCCGTGCCCAGTTCTTCCTTCATGCGCTCGGCCATGAAGTACGGCCAGCACGCCGAGATGTGGTCCCCGCCCACCGTGTCGCAGTGCAGCGCAAAGTTCACCACCACCGCCCGCGTCTTGCCGTTCCTCACCACGCGCAGCGTATTCAACTGCGGGTCCACCACCCCCAGCGGATGCGCCACGTTCGGGTTCAGCAACCCGGGATTCGTCACCACCGACCCGTCTTTCATGCGGAACCGCCGGATAAACGACACCTCCCGCTGTTCCGTCCGGCCGAACCGCAACTCGGACGCGGCCAGGTCCTTCACCGCCGCGGCCACGGCCTCGGCCACGCGCGGCTTCATCCACGCCAGATACTCCGGCTCGCGCTCCAGGTGCGGCCCGGTGTGGGTGTGCGTCGCCGCGATCATGATGCGCCCGCCCGGAACCCCGCACAGCTTCTGCGCCATCTCGCGGATCTCGGCCACCAGCTCCGCCGCCACGCTCACCACGTCCACCTCCGTCATCGCCACCACCGTCTTCCCGTCCGACAACGCCAGCGCCTGCGCGAACAGAGGGTCATGCGTCCGCGTCGAAACGCGGTCACCATAATAGCCCGCCATCTGCACCGGCTTTTGCGGCGTAATCTCCACGCAACCCACGCCCGCCAGCCAAGTCGCGCCTGCCATGGTTTGCCTGCCTCCCCAATTCCTCATACGGCTGTCCGGCCCGTCCGGCTTGCCAGACTCGTCACACTTGTCCGGCCGGTCAAAAGAAAAACCGGGAGCACGCCTGCGCGCGCCCCCGGCTTTCGCTTCACTAACTGCCTCCGGCCAGCGTCCTCCGCCTCACTTGGCGTACGCCGCGCACACCTTCTTGATGCCCGCCGCGATCATCTTCATATGATTCGGCTGCAACGTCGGGTGCACCAGCGTAATGAACGTGTTCTTCTGGTACTCCATGGCCTGGGGCAGCGCCACCGCCTTGTAGTTCACCGACTTCTTGTTCGTGTATTCCTTGGAGTTGAACGGGAAATTGCACTTGCCCTGGCCCACGTGCAGACGGAACACGTCTTCCTTGTAGCACTGCGGCCAGAACACCGGACCGCACGGCACGCCCTCCGCGCCCAGGGCGTGCACGAACTTGTCAATGTCCACCTTCAGCTTCGACATATCCAGGATGATCGGGAACACGAAGAAGCAGGGCTTCTTGTCCTTGGTTTCATACTGGCAGTTCTTGATCTGCGGCACGTCCTTGAGCTCTTCGGCCAGAATCCGGTGGTTGCGCACGCGGTTGGCCTTGTTCCACTTGTCGAACCGGGCCAGCTCCGCGATGCCGATGCAGCTCTGCATCTCCGTCATCCGGTAATTCCAGCCCAGACGGCGGTGAATGTAAGGCAGGTGCGCCTCCAGCTCCAGCAGGCTCATCCGCTTCTCCACGTCATAGCCGTGGTCGCGGAACGAGCGCATCTTCCACGCCGCGTCCTCATCGTCCGTCACGGTCATGCCGCCTTCGCCGCCCGTGGTCCAGTGCTTGCTCTGGCAGAAGCTGAACGCGCCCGCGTGGCCGATCGTCCCGACCTTCTTGCCCTTATACGTGGATCCGTGCGCCTCGGCGCAGTCTTCCACCACGATCAGATCGTGCTTCTTGGCGATCTTCATAATCGCGTCCATGTCCGCCACGCAGCCATAGAGGTGCACGGGAATGATGGCGCGCGTCTTCTTCGTGATCCGCTTCTCAATATTCTTGGGGTCAATGCAGTGGTTATTGGGCTCAACATCCGCGAACACCGGAATCGCGCCCGCCTGCAAGACGCACATCGCCGTCGCGATGAACGTGTAGCTCGGAACGATCACCTCGTCGCCCGGACCCACGCCAAAGCCGCCCAGCGCAATGTGCAGCGCCGCCGTCCCATTGCAGCTCGAAATCGCGAACTTCGAACCTTCCCACTTCGCGAACTTCTCCTCGTACTCCATGCCGTACGACCCGGTCTTGCCGCCCGCCAGCTGGCCTTTGCGGCCGGTCCAGTAGTTCGGCGCCCCTTCAAGCAACGGCTTGATCGCGCCCTGAATCGCCTCAGGACAGAACTGCGGCCATCCCGGCAGCGGATCGCTGATCATCTTCATGCCGCCGTCAATCGCCAGTTTCTCCGCCATGAACCTCTCCTCTCCTGCTTGAGCTCCGATAGGATCACCGAGCGCGCTGCACGACAAGTTCAGTAAAATAGCATGTACCCTTGCCAGAAGCAAGCGCCGCCAATCCGCAAAGAGGCCTTTGCGCTGTGGTGTTTGTGAGGGGCATGGATGTCGGCGGGGCGGGGCCGCGAGGGCTGCCGGGGCGCTTGCGGCGTGGGGTTTGCCGTTTGAGGCCGCCTGCGCGCGTGGCGCCCCCCTTCCGTCTAATCCCCCCACCCCGATAGACTCGCCCCCCCCCAGCGGGGTATA
>CAYYEE010000489.1:0-3834 GCA_964470775.1 uncultured Planctomycetota bacterium
GCCATCGGCGAATACGACGCCGCCCACGCCACGTGCGTCAAAGCAGGGCTGGCCTCCGCCGATGCCCAGGGCTGTGGGCCAAACGCCGCGGCCCTGGTCAGCGGTTTTGCCGACGAACGCGACGGCCTCCGCCACATGGGACGCTATGCGCAGATTCTGGTCCCCCCGAGCCCTACAGCCAGAACCGTCGGGTTCCACCTCACCGCAAATACAGCAATAGACGCAACCGTTTGGCCAATAGAGGCGCAGATTTTCGCCGAGTCCACGGCCCTGGGCAGCGTCGTATTCGAAAAGCCTGGCCAAAGCCGCAAAGTCACGGTCGAGTTCTCCGCCTCCCCGCGGGCCATCCCCATCGGAGTATTCACCACGGCGCGCGGCTGCGCCCAGACCGGGAAGCCAGGCGCCCTGGACCACACGCCGCTGCTGCTGTTCAGCGGCATGTTCGTCAGCCCGGCCGCGCCCCCGCGGGAGGGCTCGCCCTCCCGCTGAAGGAGGGAAGGGTCCGCCGGCGGCGCGGCCGAGGCGTTAGGGATTGCCGGCCCTGTCGTCTATAATGTCGCTGACTGAAGTTGGGACCATTCGCGAACGCCGCGGCGCGCTTTCTATCCGGCCCGCCGATGGCGGGATGCAATGTCTGGCCGGAACACACTGCGAGCAAGACTATGGCCACACCCGAAACGTGGACGTACACAAAATACGCTCACGACACCATCGCCACGCGCTTCACCCACCCCAAACGGTACCTGGTCTACGAAGCGCGCGACCCCGGCCCCACGCTGCCCACGGCCGAGGAGATCCGCCAGGGCGTGCCCCATCCCTCCGGCGCCGGCACAGGCATGGAAGACTGCGCCCTCAACACCGGCCTGTTCCTCGCCACCGTGATAGCCAGCGCGGACCAGTTCGGCCTTGATGTCCGTCGCGAAGAGGCCGGCCGGCTGGCCGAGGCGTTGCTCACGCTGGTCAACGTCAATGACGACGCCTGCTTCCTATGCCGTGGCAAGCTGCCCGAGGACGAGGCCCATTACCCATGGACCAGCATGGAGCAGATCTTCGGCTGGTTCTATGGCGCCTGGCGCTACTGCCGCAGCCCAAACGGCGACGACAAAATTCGCAACCGCCTGTCGAACGCGGCTGTCAGGATTCTTGTCGCCGCGGACCACCGCGACTTCCAGTTCTCCAGCGAAGACGGAAAGCCAGACCCCAACGCCGATATGAAGGTCATTCAGCCTAATCGCTCCCTGCTCACGCTCGGCCTGTACGCCATGACCTTCTGCATCTGCCACGACACCTTCTGGCGCGATTCCTACTGCGACCTCCGCGACTACCGCAACCAGGCCAGGCTCAAAGACATCGGCCAGGCCACATTGCCCCTCAACAACCTGCTGATCAATCAGCTGAGCCTGGAAGCCCTTCTGGCCGTGGAACAGGAGGAAGCCATCCGCAAGACTTACGCCGACATGATGCTGAAAAACGCCCGCCAGGCCGCGCCTGCTCTCTTGCAGCGACGCGGCTTCACCATGAAGCCAGCCCCCCCCCGCTACCTGGACTGGCGCAAGCACTACGCCGGCTTCCTGGCCGCCAACCCGAACTACACTCCTGACATCAGCGACACCAAGTTCGCCGCCTGGCTTGCCGCCCGCCAGCCCGAACTCGCCGCCGAACGCCACCACATTCGCCAGCCCATCGAGGCCGCCTTCATCCAGTTGCTCTGCCCGCAGCAGGAGTACGTCGCCTCGCAGGAGCCCCTCATCCGGCAAGCCATCGCCCTCCTCACCTATCACGAGATGCTCTGCCCCCACGGCTTTGTGCTGGCCGAACGCTGCACCCAGATCGGTGTCCAACGCGGCCTGTTCGACCCACCCGGATGAACCCCCGGCGGCAGCATGCCCTAGCGGCCCGTCCAAAAAGACACCGCGTCGGCGGGGACATGTTGCGCAAGCCCGCCAACGGCGGGATCGCAACGTGTCCCCGGAACAGACGCGACATTCTCAACGGGCCGCCAGCCTGTCACAACCGCATATAGCGAGCCGCCAAGGAGACCGTCGGCGCCTCCACGGCCACACCAAACACGCCAGCCTCTCATCTGGCCGTGCGACTCACGCCTGCGCAAAAGGCCCCGGTCGGCGCAGTCATCTCACCCACCCCAACATGGTCCCCCGCCACTGAGCCAGCCCCACAGTGGGATCCCTTCGTGCGCCAATGCGCAATGCGTGAGCAATTCCTGCAAACTGTCCTTCCTGTCAAGCCATCAACTTTTCGCTTGACTTTCATACCAATAATGTATATTGTTCCGGTAAGCACAACACGCGCGATGGGAAAGCGCATGGGCAAATGTTACATAACACCACAACAGACCGCTCTACAGGGAGGATTCCAAGCCTGGACAGTCCGTGCCCGGCACAAGGTTTGCTTTTGGTTCGGACGTTCCGGACCTAAACAAGCCTTTTCCAGCGTAAATCTCGCGTTGCTTGAGCAGGGCCAGCGTCAATCGCGCCC
Source organism: uncultured Planctomycetota bacterium (assembly GCA_964470775.1). Classification (GTDB taxonomy): domain Bacteria; phylum Planctomycetota; class Brocadiia; order CAIUPP01; family CAYYEE01; genus CAYYEE01. The sequence continues at coordinate 2,497 of CAYYEE010000489.1, forward strand.
CTGGCGGTTCACAAAACCGTCATTCTGTACAAGAACGCATCACCCCTGACTTGCCGCGAGAGCACAAGGGTCCCACTGTCCAGGCCAAGGAAGGCAACGCAAATGCTGATTCTCACAAGGAAGGTTAACGAGAGCATCCGCATCGGGGACGACGTCACGATCACAATCATGCGGATCGACGCAGGGCAGGTGCGCATTGGCATAGACGCGCCGAGGGGGCTGTCCGTCCACCGCGAAGAAGTCTACCAGCGCATCCAAGCCGAGAACCGCCAGGCCGCCATGGCCAGACCTGTTGACCTCAGCCAGTTGGTCAAGGGCTTGAGGACACCCGTGCAGGTCAACTCGGGTCCATCCAACAGGGGCAACGACTAGCCGTCGGGGCGCTCAACCCCGGGGCATCCCTGCCCCTCCACAACGGCCACGCGCCTCTCAACGGGGCAACACCCGCCGCCAAAACCTCGCAGCCCAACAACCACCATCGCCACCGCCGCCACGCCAGCAACGAGCATCGCCGAAAGCCGGCGGACGCGTTTGGCGCCTTGATAGCTTGCTTGAAATAAACAACCTGCCAAAGCAGGCTATCCCATGACATAGGCGCAAAAACCTAGGCATAAAGACTCATCACCGAGGCCCTCAGGAGACATGTGCTATGGCTCGCGTCGCTTTCATCACGATCAACGACCGTTGCTGCCTCGGCGCCAAACAGCTCAGCTCCCTTCTTAAGAACCAAGGCCACGCCCCCTATATCATCCACTACGGCGAGTACGTCCACGCCACCTACGAATCCACAGCCTTCCCAGGCGACGCCCCCAGCGAACAAGCCTTTCTGGACGTGCTCCAGAACCTCAACCCCGACCTCATCGGGTTCTCCTTCCGCTCCGTTTCCTTCACCATCGTCAAGCGCCTCAGCGAACTCATCAAAGCCCGCATCCCCCACACCCCCATCGTCGCCGGCGGCATCGGCGCCACCAGCGACCCCGGCAACTGCATCCCCTTCAGCGACGCCGTCTGCATCGGCGAAGGCGAAGACGCCCTCACCGAAATGCTCCGCCGCATCGACGCCGGCGCCAAGGGCGTGGACATCATGGACGGCGTTTGCAACCTCTGGGTCAAAAAGGGCGGCGCCATCCAAAAGAACCCCCTCGCCCCCCTCATCAGCAACCTCGACTCCCTCCCCTTCTCCGACTACACCGCCGCCAACAAGATCACCGTCGTCAAAGGCCAGGTCATCAATCCCGACCCCCGCTTCGACAACGACGTCGGCGCCTACTCCATCATCACCACCCGCGGCTGCCCCTTCCGCTGCACCTACTGCCACAACTCCCTGGTCCACGACCT
>CAYYEE010000490.1:0-3828 GCA_964470775.1 uncultured Planctomycetota bacterium
AGGTTCTGTCGCCCGATACCGCCCAGGCTGAGTAGGACAGCACCTGGCGGGGGTCGTCGGACATGTGGGGTTCGAGCGGGGTCCAGTTGATGGCTTTGGCGGCCTCGACGATTTTGTCCTTGTAGGCGTCGCCGCGCAGGGCGGCGAACTCGCCCAGGGTGGCGCCGCTGAATAGGCCGTTGTCAAGACATATGCGGGCGGGGGTGAAGTACTTGTCTTGTCCGGTCATGGTGAACATGCCGAGCATGGTGTCCAAGTAGCCGTAGCCGGAGATGGTCTTGTCCACGGTTTTGACGACCTTGCCGGTCCTGGGGTCGAAAACGATGGGAAAGGGACCTTTGAGCCCATTTTTGACGTACGCGTCGTTCTGCAGGGAAGCCCAGGCGCCGGCCCATTCCTCGAGGAGCTTCATGGCGCCCGGGTTGCGGCTGTAGTAGGCGAGGTAGAGGGGGGCGTGCATGAGCAGGGCGTTGGAGGTGATGTCGGTTCCGCGCTGGTGTTCGTCGTCAATGCGCGTGGCGCCGTACCAGTTGGCCTTGAAGAAACGGCGGCCGTCGGGGAGGACGGTGGTGAGGAAGTCGCGCACGGCGCGGCTGGTTTCCATGAGGCGTTCGAGATAGACGGGGTCGCCGTAGTAGAGCTGGGCCTGGTGAGGGGTGATGTTGACGCCTTCTTCGTAAGCGTGGAGGGTGTCGGTGAGGAGGCGGTTGATGCCGTTCTGGATGGGGCCCTGCAGCCAGCAGTAGTCGCCGATGCGGCGGACGGAGTCGCGGATGCGGCTGTCGGGGTCGCAGATCATGCCCAGGCTGAGCCAGTCCTGGATAAGGTCGCTGTCGTCGCCGTAGCCGGAGCCGAAGAGGCCGTTGGGGATCTGGCGATTCTCGATCCACCAGAGGGCAAAGGCGCGGAAAAGCTTCATGGATTCCTTGGCGTAGACGGCCCAGTCGGGCGCGCCATAGGCTTGGGGCTGGGCGAGCTGTCCGAGGTCGGGGTTCTCGTGAGGATGCGTCCAGGCCCAGATGCCGCGGAACTGGGGGTTGGCGGGGGCGAGGCGCTGGAGGTCGAGCAGGGCGAAGTGGAGCTGGCGGAAGCCGAGGAGGCACAGTGCGCAGCGCTCCATAGGGATGCGGCCCCAGGGGCGGGGTTCGCTGACGTGGATGAAGCGGTCCTTGGCGAAGCCGAGCGTGGCGCGGACGTGCGTTTCGCGGGCCTTGTCCATGGGCGCGAGGAGGAGGTCGAGGCGGCTGGAGGCGAGCAGGGGCAGGTCCTTTTCGGGCGTGAGGGTGAGCCAGAGGGGCTGGCCGGGCGGGATGATGAAGCCTGGCAGGCCGACGACGACCTCGGCGCGGCCCGAGGCGCCGGGCTTGAGGTCGAGATCGAGGAAGACCAGGGCGCGGGTGATGTCCACGGGGTGGTGGACCTGAAGGCGGAGGCGCATGGGGACCTGGGCGTTGGCGGTGTCGAGGACGAGGCGCAGGCCGGCGAGGGGCGTGTCCTGTTTGGCCGCGGGCGCGAAGACATGGGTATGGCGCAGGGCGGGGAGCAGGGCATCCTGGCCGGCGCCGGGCTGGAGAGCCAGGGCCGCGCGATCCGCGGGCTCGAAATGGCTGTCCAGAGCCCAGCGAATCCACTGGTCCTTGATCTCGGCGGGCTGAGTGGAGAAGTGGAGGGTCTGGGCCGGAGCTTTCTCAATGTCCACGGGCTGGGTGTCTATGCGCCAGAGGGTCATGTCGTAGATGCTGGTTTCGCCTTCCTTGAAGACGCGGCCGTCTTTGTCGGCCTCGCGGTTCCGGGTGGCCGCGCGGAAGAAGGAAAGGCGGGCGGTCTGGGCTGGCTTGGGCAGGTTGGCGCGGAGGAACTTGCCCGGGCTCTTGAGCGCGGCGAGGGCGGTGTCGTGGGGCGGCTCGCCGATGCCGTCGCTGGCGTAGAGGCGGCCGTCGAAGTTGCCGCGCAGCGTGACGGCGTCCACACGCGCGCCGGGTTCGAGTTCGAGATGGAGGCCTTTGACGGGGACTTCGTAGCCTTGATAGGAGGACGGCCAGCGCGTGGCGGGGACGCCGTCCACGGCGCCCGTGCGCCAGGCGCGGACGTCGCGGCTGGCCAGGACGTCGAGGATGCGCAGGCGCAGGGGGGCGCCGCCGAGGACGCAGGCGGGAAAGTCGCCGGGCAGGTCCCAGCCCAGCTCCGCGCGGCGATGGGCGGCGGCAACTTCGTCCGCTGCCGGCGGCTCGATGGCCGGCTGGGCGGACAAGGGCTGGCGGCTGGCGAGGCGCGCGACTTCGGCGGCGGCCAGGGGTTGCGAGAAGATCATGACCTCGTCGAGGCTCATAGGCGAGGGCGAGCCGCTGTACCAATCCGCGGCCAGGGCGATGAGGTCGAGGAAGAGGGCGTCCGTTTGCCATCCGCAGGCGGGCTTGCCCCATCGCGAGGTGGGGTCGAGCTTGCCGTTGATGTAGGTCTTGAAGCCTTGGCGGCAGTCGTAGACCAAGGCGAAATGGTACCAGACGCCTGGCTTGAACTGGCCGCTCATGGGTCGCGTTTCGCCCAGGGGGGTGGAAACGCCGACGGAGTGGCTGCGGACGCGGAAGCCGAAGGGCGAGCCGGTGATGTTGAGGATAGGGCTGTGGGCGTCGCTGAGGGCGCGGTCGAAGCGGACCCAGAAGGAGATGGCGCCGGCGCGGGGACTGACGTTGCCGAGGGCGCGGAAGCGGTGGCTCTGGCCGATGTCCACTTTGAGGCACGGGCCCTTGACGCCGTCCGGAGCCTGGGCGGCGCGATAGGCCTTGGCGTCCTTGCTGCACTGCCAGTCCGCGATGTTCTTTTCCTTGAGCAGCCAGCTTCGGTCGTAGATGAAGGGCACGGCGTCGGGGCTGCCGATGGCGGTGTCGGCTTTGTCAATGTCCTTGTCGAACGAGGCGTGGAAGAGGAGGAGGGGGTCCTTGGCTGCGGCGGAGGGGGCGGCCGCGGCGGCGGAAACGGAGAGCGTTAGCGCGGCGAGTATGAGGAGCCGGTTCATGGGGCCTCCTGTGGGGGTAAGGGTGAGCGGGCGCTTCCCAGGGGCTGCATGGACTATGGTAGCGGGGATGGGGGCGGACGTAAAGCATGGGGGCTTAGCAGCCTGTTGAGAATGTCGCGTTTGTTCCGGGGACACGTTGCGATCCCGCCGTTGGCGGGCTGAGGCGACATGTCCCCGCCGACGCGGTGTCTTTTTCAACGGGCCGTTAGCGGCGGCGGGTGTGGAGCCAGCGGGAGAAGGCGGAGGGACAGGAGAAGCCCAGGGCATCTCCGATTTCGCTGTGGCTGCGGCCTTGGGCGGTCATGCGCAGGACGGCGGCGCGGCGGCATTCGTCAACGTACTGATGCACGCTGAGGCCGGCGTGTTTTTGGAAAAGGCGGAGGAAGTGGTACTTGCTGTAGCCAGCCATGCGGGCAAGGCTGTCGAGGGTGGCGCCGCGGCCGGAGGTCTCGCGGACGTGGCGGAGCACGGCGTCAATGACCTGGCGCTGGAAGGCGTTGGGGTCCGGGGGGGTGGTCTCGGGCAAGAAGCTGGCTTCCACGATTTTGACGACGAGCGCGGCGAGGCCGGCCACGATGCGCTGCCGGCGCAAGGGGGCGGAGGGATCGGGCGCTGCGCTGGCGGAGGAGGCGAGGAACTGCGCCAGGGCGATGCCTGAGCCGGCGGCGGGCAATACGCGGCGGCCCAGGCTCTGGAAACCGGCTTTGCCTTGGCCAAGGCGGACGACGAAGGCGGCGGCGCTGTCGGCGACGAGCGAGACCCATAGATGGACGCCGGGCGAGGCGCCGCTGGGATAGCCGAGGTCGTGGGGT
>CAYYEE010000491.1:0-3824 GCA_964470775.1 uncultured Planctomycetota bacterium
GGGGCGGCGGGCTTGACCGGGGGCGGGCATTGGGTATAATTATCGCTTTGCGCATAGGTTGCGGCTTCCGGCGGGTCAGGGAAGGACGGCGCGGGAAAGCCGTGTGCGGTGTGGTGGACATGCCAGCCGGCGGCTGGCGGAGCAGGAGGATGGGATGAAACCTCTGGAGGCGTTGATTCACCTGGGGAGCCTGCCGGTGGGCGGGGTGTTGCCGGCGTTTGAGCCGGATTTCGGGAAGGACATGGGCGCTTTTCTGTCCGAACTGTCGGGGTTGGCGGTGTACCCGAGGTCGGTGGTGGTGTTGCGGGGGGCGGTGGCCTTTTTGGGCAAGGAGGGGCTGGATAAGAAGCTGTGCGTGTTGTCGAGCGCGGCGGTGTCGCCGGAGTTCTACCGGAAGGTGGAGGGGCGGGCGCGGAACGTGGACGTGGGGGGCGAGGCGTTCGGGTTGAAGGTGGCGGATTTGACGGCGGGGAACGCGGAGCTTGTGCGCAAGCATATCCCGTTCACGGCGCCTGGGTTGGTGGGGTTGAAGACTTCGGTGGGGTTGGGCGACCGGCTTGGGCTGGCGACGCCGGGTCACCTGAGGGCTGTGGAGGGGACGGGCGTGGCGCCATATCTGGCGCAGCAGTCGATCCGGGAGATGACGCGGACCGAGCGGACGGCGGCGCAGGTGATGGATTGCGCGACGTGGGGGGTGTTGGAGTTTGGGTGGCGGGATGGGTTTGGGTCGGACGCGGACCACTTGAAGCTGCCTGAGGATATTGACCGGACGGCGGCGGCGGGGTTCACGATGTTTACGGTGGACCCGGGGGATCACGTGGACAGCGCGACGGATCACGACGACGACGCGACGCTGGCGGCGAAGTATGCGGCGCTGCCGTGGGGGGAGTTGGAGACGACGGCGGGGGAGTGCAAGAAGGATTACGTGGGGCGGTCGCTGCCGGCGGATTGCGCGGGGGGGCCGTTTTCGGAGCGTGACCTGATCCACGCGGCGGCGAAGTACGGGCGGGCTGTGGCGCACACAGCGCGGATGTACCGCCACTTGGTGACGCGGATGGCGGGGCGGCCGTTTGAGCTGGAGGCGTCGGTGGATGAGACGGCGACGCCGACGACGGAGTATGAGCACTATTACATTGCGTCGGAGCTGAGGCGGCTGGGGGTGAGGTGGGTAAGTCTGGCGCCGCGGTTTGTGGGCGAGTTCGAGAAGGGTGTGGACTACATCGGCGATCTTTCGGTGTTTCGCAAGAGCTTTGGGCGTCATGCGGCGATCGCGCGGCGGTTCGGGCCGTACAAGATCAGCATTCACTCGGGGAGCGACAAGTTCAGCGTGTACCCGATCGTGGCGGAGATGACGCAGGGGCTGGCGCACGTGAAGACGGCGGGGACGAGTTACCTGGAGGCGCTGCGGGCGGTGGCGACGATTGAGCCGGCGCTGTTCCGGGAGATCTTGGCGTTTGCGCGGCAGCGATACCCCGAGGACCGGCGGACGTATCATGTGTCGGCGAGCGTGGAGAAGGTTCCGGCGCCGGGCGATCTGAAGGACGCGGAGTTGCCGGGCGTTCTGGATTCGTTCGACGGCCGCGAGGTGTTGCACGTGACGTTCGGGTCGGTGTTGACGATCAAGAACGAGCTGGGCGCGCCGCGGTTCCGCGACCGGCTGCTGCTGGCGCTGCGCCGGGACGAGGAGACGCACTACGAGGCGCTGCGCAAGCATATCGGGAAACACTTGGCGCCGTTCGCGAGGAAGTAGGCGGCGCGACCAAGCGGCGGCCAGAGGGCGGCGGCGCAGATGACGCGGATGGACGCGAATAGAGGTGAGCGACGAAGAAAGAGGCCGCGAGCGACGGGCGATGCGCGGTGGTTGCGGCGGGTGTGAAGGTGTGTTCCGAGGAGCGAGGATTCGCTCGTTTCTGGCATAGGGTTATCAGGGGCTGGACCTGAGAGGTTTTTCCCTTTTCTGGAGGTCGGACCATGAGCGACTATTTGGAGCAGTTGTTCGGGTTGAATGGCAAGGTGGCGGCGTTGACGGGCGGCGGCGGGATTTTGTGCGGGAGCATGGCCAAGGCGCTGGGCAAGCTGGGAGTGAAGTGCGCGCTGCTGGATATCTTCCAGGATAAGGCGGAGGCGGTGGCGAAGGAGGTGCGCGCGACGGGGGCGGAGGCGATTGCGGTGAAGTGTGACGTGCTGGACAAGGCGAGCTCGGACGCGGCTTGCGCGGAGGTGGTGAAGAAGTTCGGGACCGTGGATATCCTGATCAACGGGGCGGGCGGGAACAAGAAGGAAGCGACGACGTCGCCGGAGCTGAGCTTTTTTGATCTGCCGGCGTCGGCGCTGGAGTGGGTATTCAAGCTGAACTGCGTGGGGACGATCATTCCTTCGCAGTCGTTCGGGAAGTTCATGACGCAGAAGGGCGAGGGGAATATCATCAACATTTCGTCTATGAGCGCGTATCACCCGCTGACCAAGGTGGCGGCTTACAGCGCGGCGAAGGCGGCGATCAGCAATTTCACGGAGTGGCTGGCGGTGCACATGGCGCAGAACTATTCGAAGAAGATCCGCGTGAACGCGATCGCTCCGGGCTTTTTCCTGACCGAGCAGAATCGCTTCCTGCTGACCGATGAGAAGACGGGGGCGCTGACGGCGCGCGGGAATACGATTATCGCGAAGACGCCGATGGGGCGGTTTGGCGAGCCGGAAGAGCTGCTGGGCGCGCTGATTTGGCTGCTGTCGCCGAGCGCTTCGTTTGTGCACGGGATCGTGGTGCCCGTGGACGGCGGGTTCAACGCTTTCAGCGGGGTGTGACGCGGAGGACGCGCGTGGGGGCGGCCCGATGGGCCGCCCCCGGCGCGACGCGGGGGCGCGTTGCGCGAGGTTGCTGTTTTCGGGTTGCGGGGTGAACTCCGCCATGCCCTGCCGCGCCGGCCGCGGAGGGCTGGCTTGCAGGTTCGACGCGATGGACACGGTTGAGGAGAGCGATGGGTTGAAGGACCTTCAAGCGCCGTTGAAAGCGTTCAAGAAGACCAAGGGCTTCTTTATCGGGATTGACAGCGACGGGTGCGCGTTTGACGCGATGGAGATTAAGCACAAGGAGTGCTTTGTCCCCAATTTCATCAAGCACTTCAAGCTGCAGCCGATCGCGAAGATGGCGCGGGAGGCGTTTGAGTTCGTGAACCTTTACAGCCGGAGCCGGGGGAGCAACCGGTGGCTGGCGGTGAAGGAGGTGTTGGACCTGCTGCGCGAGCGGGCGGAGGTGAAGGCGCGGGGGTTTGTGGTTCCGGCGTGGACGGGGTTGACGCGGTTTATCGAGAGCGGGTGCACGCTGAGCAATGACGGGCTGCGCGATTTTATCGGCAAGGCGGCGGATCCGGGGATCGTGAACGATCTGCTGACGATGTATGACTGGACGCGGGCGGTGAACGACAGCGTGGCGGACATTGTGAAGGGAGTTCCTCCGTTTCCGTTCGTGCGGGAGTGCATCGCGAAGGCGTCGGCCAAGGCGGACCTGATGGTGGTGAGCGCGACGCCGACGGAGGCGCTGATTCGGGAGTGGGAGGAGCACGGGCTGGCGGGGAGCATGGCGATTATCGCGGGGCAGGAGATGGGGAAGAAGGAGGAACACCTGGCCATCGCGGCGGCGGACAAGTACCCGTCGGATCATATTCTGATGGTGGGGGACGCGCTGGGGGACTACAGGGCGGCAAAGAAGGTGAAGGCGTTGTTTTATCCGATCAATCCGGGGGCGGAGGATGGGTCGTGGGAGCGGTTGTTCAAGGAGGGGCTGGATCGGTTCTTTGGGGGGACGTTCGCGGGGGACTATGAGGCGA
>CAYYEE010000492.1:0-3814 GCA_964470775.1 uncultured Planctomycetota bacterium
CGAAGCCTGCGAATACGACCGATCCTTCCTCAACCTCACCCCCGCCAGCGCCATCATCAACAACATCGAAGCCGACCACATGGACTATTTCCGCGACCTCGACGACGTCGTCGACGCCTTTGCCGGCCTGGCCCGCCGCGTCCACCCCCAGGGCTGCCTGCTCGTCAACGGCGACAACATCCTCGCCACGCGCGCCGGCGCAGCCGCCCTCTGTCCCGTCTATACCTTCGGCGAGGACGAGCGCTGCCAGTGGCGGTTCCTCAACCCCCGCCGCCGCCCCGGCCTCACCACGTTCGACATCCTTCACAACGGCCGGCGTCTCTGCGAGGCTGCCCTCGGCCTCCCCGGCCACCACAACGTCCGCAACGCCCTCGCCGCCTTCGCCCTCTCCCACCATCTCGGCGTGCCCCAGGAAACCGCCCTCCAAGCCATCGCCACCTACCGCGGGGCCTGCCGCCGCCTCCAGCAGATCGCCCTCTCCTCCGGCGTCCGCGTCATGGACGACTACGCCCACCACCCCACCGAAATCCGCGCCACGCTCGCCGCCGCGCGCCAGGAATACGGCGCCGCCCGGCTCTGGTGCGTGTTCCAGCCTCACCAGTGCTCCCGCACCCGCCTCCTCTTCAGCGACTTCGTCACCGCCTTCCACGACGCCGACCACGTCATCATCCCCGACATCTACTCCGTCCGCGACAGCGAAGCCGACCGCCAGGCCATCCACGCCCGCGACCTCGTCAACGGCATTCTTGACCACGGCGGCGCCGCCGAATACATCCCCGCCTTTGACGGCGTCACCGACCGCCTCGCCCAGTCGGTCCGCGAAGGCGACATCGTCCTCACCATGGGCGCCGGTCCCGTCGACCGCCTGGCCCGCGACCTGGCCCGCAGGCTGGAGACACGAACCCATGTGGCGGCGGCTTGAACCCATGGCCCGGCACACCACCTTCCACATAGGCGGCCCAGCAACCTGGTACGCCGAGCCATGCTCCATCCCCGAGTGCGCCGCGGCCTGGCGGCAAGCCCAGCGCCTCGGCCTGCCCGTCCACATCCTCGGCGGCGGCTCCAACCTTCTTGTGGACAGCCGCCCACTCCGCGGCGCCGTCATCTCGCTGCGCCGCATGGAACCCCGCGCCATCACCGCTTGCGGCGGCCTTGTCACCGCCTCCGCCGGCGTCCCCCTCCCCCGCCTCGTCCAATGGACCGTCCGCGCCGGCTACACCGGCCTCGAGTTCCTCGCCGGCGTCCCCGGCCTTGTGGGCGGCGCCGCGCGAATGAACGCCGGCTCCCCCCAGCTCGGCATCGGCGCGTTCATCACCTCGCTCCTCTGCCTCGACGCCACCGGCCGCATCGTCACGCGCCAGGCCAGCCGCGTCGCGTGGGGCTATCGCCATTGCGGCCTGCGCGACCCTGTCATCCTGGCCGTCCAGCTCCGCCTGCGCCGTCAGCGCCCCGCCATCAGCGCCGAGCTCGCCCGGCAGGCCCTGCGCAAGAAGAGCGCCTCCCAACCGCTCGCCGCATGGAGCGCCGGCTGCTTCTTCCGCAACCCGCCCAACGCCTCCGCCGGCCAGCTCATCGACAAAGCCGGCCTCAAAGGCGCCCGGATCGGCGGCGCCCTCGTCTCCCCACGCCATGCCAACTTCATCATCAACACCGGCGGCGCCACATCGAGCGACGTGCTCGCCCTCGCCCGCCGCGTCCGCCGCAGAGTCCACGCCCGCTTCGGTGTCGCCCTCGATCCCGAAATCCGCTTCTGGCCTGGCGCCAACCCGTCCGAAGGAGAGTAACATGGACAAGCTCAAGATCGCCGTGCTCATGGGGGGGGTCTCCTCCGAACGCGAAGTCTCCCTCAAGTCAGGTCGCGCCGTCTTCGAGGCCCTCACCCGCGCCGGACACGACGTCATCGCCATCGACCTCCGCGCCGAAGACATCGCGCCCCTCGACGGCCTCACGCTCGACGCCGTCTTCCCCGCCCTCCACGGCCGGTTCGGCGAAGACGGCGGCGTCCAGCGCCTCCTCGAAAAACGCGGCCTCCCCTACGTCGGCTCCGACCCCCTCGCCAGCCGCGCCGCCATGGACAAGATGGCCTCCAAGTGCTTCTTCATCAGCCACGACATCCCCACCCCCCCCTTCCGCCTCGTCACCGCCACCATGCGCTGGCAGCAGATCGAAGACGCCGTCGGCGAAATAACCCTCCCCGTCATCGTCAAGCCCCTCCGGCAAGGCTCCAGCGTCGGCGTCACCAAGGCCCAGACCCTTGAAGAAGTCGCCACCGGACTTGCCACCGCCTTCCGCTACGGCCGCCAAGCCCTCATCGAACGCTGCATCATCGGCCGCGAGTTCACCGTCGGCGTGCTCGACGGCCAGGCTCTGCCCCTGGTGGAACTCAAGCCGCGCCAAGCCTTCTTCGACTACTTCGCCAAGTACCAGGACACCCGCACCGAGTTCATCGTCAACCCCGAACTCCCCCCCGCCACCACCGCCGAACTCCAGCGCCTCGGCGTCGAGGCCCATCGATGCCTCAACTGCCGCCACCTCAGCCGCGTCGACGTCATGCTCGAAAACGACGGCTGCGCCTACGTCCTCGAAGTCAACACCATCCCCGGATTCACCGAACGCAGCCTGTTCCCAAAAGCCGCGCAGGCCAGCGGCCTCGACTACACCACCCTCTGCGACCGGCTCGTCCGCCTCGCCATCGAGTCCGCCCGCGCCCCGCGACCCGCTTTGCAGGCCCCAAACGAATGACAACCACGACCACAACACAGACCTCCCGCCCCCCGGCCGCCCTTCGCGTCTGGCCCGGGGGCCGCGCCGTCCGCCTCAACGCAGCCGCCTCGCGGCCGGCCATCACCTGCCGCGTTCACACCACGCCCCTCCAACGACTGGAAACCAGCGGAAAGGACTGAAAACCCTTGGCCAGGAAGCAGAATAGCGGCCGCCCCATCCTCGTTCCCGTGCCCTCCCGCAAACGGGAAATTCTCAAATCCATCCTCACCGTCCTCATCATCGCCTCCACCATCGCCGGCGGCGGCTGCTGGGCGGTCCGCTCCCTCTGGGCGCGCATGATCCAGCTCGACGACTTCAAGCTCCGCCCCGCCGATCAGGAAATCGCCGGCATTGACGGCCAGCCCATCGCCTCTGCACGCTGGCTCAACGAACCCGCCCTGCGCAACTCCTGGATCGCTCAGAGCTGCAAGACCAACGGCGTCTTCGGCCGTTGGGCCAGCCTGCTCGAACGCGGCCTGGCCGCCTCGGTCCGCGACGCCCTCGCCCAGAGCCCCTGGGTCCGCCAGGTCATCCACGTCAAACGCCGATTCCCCAACCAGCTCGATATCCAGGTCGAACTTCGCCGGCCCGCCTTCCGCGCCATCCTCCCCAACGGCAAGACCCTCCTCCTCGACGCCAGCGGCGTTGTCCTCGACCCAGAGATCTACAACCTCACCGAACCCCTCGCCAGCGCCCCGGCCATCCGCTTCCCGCCCCAGACCCAAGTCCCCGACCCCGGCCAAGCCGTAGCTGACGAAGGCGTCCGCGGCGCCATGTACCTTCTCGACAACCTTAGCCGCCCCCTCCCGCCCACCAATGCCAGCGTGCTCAGCGTCGCCCCTCTCGCCGAGATCGTGGTCGAAGCCACGCCCACCGACGGCGCCGGCTACAACCGCAACCTCACCATTATCCCCGCCGCCGGCGGCACAATCGTGTGGGGCAGACCCCCCGTCACCGGCAGACCCCAACCCCCCGCCGAGGCCATCCCCGACGTCAAGTTCCGCAACCTCGTCACCATGCTCCGTCAGTATGCCGGCTCCACACAGCTCTA
>CAYYEE010000493.1:0-3804 GCA_964470775.1 uncultured Planctomycetota bacterium
AGGGGGGCGGGCGCGGTTCTGCGGATATCGGGGCCGTCGCGGTACAAGAGTCCCTGCACGCTTCCAATGTTTTTGGCGCCGCTCAACAGCGCGTCCGCGAGTTGGGCGACGGTGACAGGGCCTTCGCCGGCGCAGACGTAGTCGGCGGCTTCCTCTTGCAGCGTTCTTTCGGGAAGGGCGGCGACGTGGCCGCCGGCGAGGAGGACGGGGGTGGAGGGGAGGCGGGCCTTGATGGCGCGGCAGATGGCGCCGGCGGCGGGCATGACCTGAGTGGAGGCGGAGGGATTGTGGCCATAGGCGACGACGATGGCCAGGACGGGGGGCGTCTGGGCGACGCGGCCGGCGACGTCGTCGGGGGCCAAGCCTTCGGCGTTGGCGTCGATGATGAGGACGCGGCGGCCCTGGCGCCGGACATAGGTGGCGATGAGGCCGGTCCAGATGGGGGGTTCGCAGGCGGTGAGGGTGGAGCTGAGGCTTTGATAGGCGGCTCGGGCGGCGCCGGGGTTGATGAGAATAACGTCCGTGGCGTCCTGGGGCCTCATGTCCGTTCCCGTGGGCAAAGGCAGGCCGCGGCGTCCTTGCGGGCGCGGCCGAGCCAGTCCATGACGCGGCTGACGACGGAGGCGGGGTCGATGCGGCAGTGGCTCTGGATGCTGGCGCGTCCGCCGTAGGCGTAGTAGTGCTTGTTGGGGACGCCGACGCGGAGGGTGGGGACGCGGAGGCCGGCGTCGGCGAGGGTCTCGATGACGGCGCTGCTCATGCCGCCGGTGAGGTAGTGTTCCTCCAGGGTGAGGATGGCCTTGGCGCCGGCGAGGGCCTGGAGCAGGGCGGCGGCGGGGACGGGCTGGATGCGGTAGAGGTCGATGACGCCGGCGCTGACGCCCTGGCTTTGGAGCGCGGCGGCTGTCTCGAGGGCTTTGTGGAGCATGTTGCCGGTGGCGATGATGGCCAGGTCGGCGCCTGGCTTGTGGACATGGAGGCCGGGGGTGAAGTCGTGGCCGGGGGGGTAGGCGTGGGGCAGGACTTCGCGGTCGAGGCGGACGTAGGAGGGTCCGGGGATCTGGCAGGCCATGCCGGCGAAGGCGGCGGCCATGACGCTGTCGGAGGCGTTGAGCAGGGTGATGTTGGGCAACGCGCGCATGAAGGCGAGGTCGTCGGTGGAGTGGTGGGTGGGGCCGGAGTCGTCGTAGCTGAAGCCGGCGCCCACGCCGACGACGGTGACGGGGAGGTTCATCATGCTAAGCGTGACGCGCATGGGTTCGAGGCATCGGCCCGTGACAAAGGGCATGATGGCGTAGGTGAAGACCTTTTTGCCGCTGAGGGCCAGGCCGGCGGCGAGGGTGGCCATGATCTGCTCGGCGATGCCGACGTTGATGAACTGGGATTTGAGGTCGGCGCGGAACTTGTCGAGGCTGGGGGCGCCCATATCGGCGCTGATGAGCAGCACGGAGGGGTCGGCCTTGGCGATTTGGTAGAGGCGGTCGAAGAAGGCGTCGCGCATGGATTGACGGTTCATGTCTTGGCTCCCAGCTCAGCGAGCGCCTGTTCCGCGTCCTTGCCTTTGGGCGCCACTCCATGCCAGAGCGCTTTGTTCTCCATGAAGGAGACGCCTTTGCCTTTGACGGTGTTGGCGAGGATGGCGAGGGGCTGGGCGCGGCCGGGCTTGCGGGCGGCGTCGAGGGCGTTGAGGACGGCCTGGATGGAGTGGCCGTCGATTTGGACGGTGTCCCAGCCAAAGGCGCGCCACTTCGCGTCCAAGGGTTCGAGATGGACGATGTCTTCGGTGCGTCCGGTGACGCAGTACTGGTTGCGGTCGACGATGACGGCGAGGTTGGTGAGGCGGTGGTGGCCGGCGAACATGGCGGTCTCCCAGACGGAGCCTTCATAGCATTCGCCATCGCCGAGCAGGGCGTAGGTCATGTGGGGTTTGCCGTCGAGCCTGGCGGCGTAGGCGACGCCGGCGGCGACGCCGAAGCCGATGCCCAGGGAGCCGCTGGTGATTTCGACGCCGTTGACGTCGTTCTGGAGATGGACGCCGAAGGGGCCTCCAGCCTTGCAGAAGCGCTGGAGGTGGTCCATGGGGAAGAAGCCCATGTCGGCGAGGACGGCGTAGAGGATGGGGCTGGCCTGGCCTTTGCTGAGGATGAAGCGGTCGCGGTCCTCCCACTTGGGTCGTTTGGGGTCGATTTTGAGGACGCCGCCGTGGTAGAGGGCGACGAGGATTTCGGCGCAGGAGAAGGAGGAGGTGACGTGTCCGGTTCCAGCCGCGACACACATCTCCATCACGATCTGGCGGATGCGCCAGGCTTTCTTGTTGAGGTGTTCCAGCTTGTCGCGCATTGTGCGCCTCCATGCGTCCGTGGCCTGCGCGTCTGAGCGGCGGGGTCTGGCCGAAGCCTCGCGGGCCGCGGCTCAGGCGCGTTCGAGTTCTCGGAAGACGCGGGGGGGAGAGCTGGCGGCGTCGCCGCCGAGCGAGGAGAAGTCCTCCTGGGGGTCGTAGAAGATGATCTGGCTGCCGGAGGAGCCGATTTTGAAGGGGACGTGGATGAGGTCTTTGAGGGCTTCGCGCACGCGGGGCTGGGCGCCGGGCGGGGCGAAGAGCTGCATGAAGCCTCCGCCGCCCGCGCCCATGATTTTGCCGCCGACGGCGCCGGCGGCGCGGGCTTTTTCGTAGATGGCGTTGACGGCGGGGTTGGTGACTCTGTCGCTGAGGCTCTGCTTGGCGAGCCAGGCTTCGTGGAGGAGCTCGCCGAAGCGCCGGATGTCGCCGCCGCTGTTGAGGATGGCGATGGCTTCGTCCACCAGGTCGCGCATGATGCGCAGGTGGCGCTTGTGGCCGTCGAAGTCGTAGGTCTCGGCGATGGCGGCGGCGGTGCGCTTGATGCCGGTGTAGACGAGCATGAGGTGGTCGCTGAGTTCCTGAAAGCGAGCGGGGGGAAGGGTGATGGGGCGCACGGTGATTTCGCCGTTGGGCTGGAAGGTGACGTGGTTGAGCCCGCCATAGGCGGCGAGCACCTGGTCTTGGGAGCCGACGGCTTCCTTGAGCACGTCCTGCTCGATGTGGATGCTCTCCATGGCGAGTTGGTGGTTGCTGACCATGCGGCCCTGGAGGGCGTAGAGGGCGTTGAGGAGGCCGACGGTGAAGGCGGAGCTGGAGCCGATGCCGCTGCGGGCGGGGAGGTCGCCGTCGTGGTGGATCTCGACGCCGCGTTTGATGCCCAGGTAGCGGAGGACCTCGCGCACCGAGGGGTGGGTGATCTCGTCGATGGTCTGGCAGTTTTCGATTTTGGAGTAGACGACGCGGAGGCGGTGTTCGAAGAAGGGGGGCAGGTAGCGGCAGGTGAGGTAGCAGTACTTGTCGATGGTGGCGCCGAGGACGGAGCCGCCGTGCTCGCGGTACCAGGCGGGGTAGTCGGTGCCGCCGCCGAAGAAGGAGATGCGAAAAGGGGTTCGACTGATGATCATGGGCTCTCCTGTGGCGCTTGACAGGGAGAGTTTACCTTAAGCATCTGGGGGGCGTCCAGTTGCGGAGATGCGAGGCGCGGGAGGGATGGGGACTATGGGTGGGAGAAGAAGGACTGGGCTTGGGCGTAGCTGTCGGGGGCGCCGATGTCGATGAAGCGGCCTTGGCTGGGGTAGGCGAAGAGGCCCTGATCCACCCACTGGGGCAGGACGTCGCGTTCGAGGGAAACGGGGCGGCCTGGGGGGATGGCCTCGACGCGCTGGCGGGAGAGGAGGTAGACGCCTGCGTTGATCCAGCCTGGGCCGGCGCTGGAGCCTTTTTCGGTGAAGCGGGTGACGCGG
>CAYYEE010000494.1:0-3762 GCA_964470775.1 uncultured Planctomycetota bacterium
CGCACGCGACGAACAGCGTGGATCTTCAGGAGTTTATGGTGATGCCTTGGGGCGCGGCGAGCTTCAGCGAGGGGCTGCGCATGGGCGCCGAGGTGTTCCATTCGCTGAAGAAGGTTTTGCAGAAGAAGGGTTACAGCACGGGCGTGGGCGACGAGGGTGGCTTTGCGCCGGATCTGAAGGCGAACTCCGAGGCGATCGAGGTCATTCTCGAAGCGATCGACGCGGCGGGCTACAAGGCGGGCAAGGACGTGTTCATCGCGCTGGACCCGGCTTCGAGCTCGTTTTACGGCCAGGACGCCAAGGGCAAGGGCATCAAGGCTGAGGGCAAGTACGTGCTGGCGTCGGAGAAGAAGCAGCTCTCGTCGGACGAGATGATCGAGTTCTACGCGGACTGGGTTTCGAAGTACCCGATCTGCTCGATTGAAGACGGCTTGGCCGAGGACGACTGGGACGGCTGGAAGAAACTGACCAAGAAGCTGGGCGGCAAGGTGCAGTTGGTGGGCGACGATCTTTTCGTGACGAACGTAAAGCGTTTGGCCAAGGGCATCAAGGCGGGTTCGGCCAATTCGGTGCTGATCAAGCTGAACCAGATCGGGACGCTGACCGAGACGCTGGAAGCCATCGAGATGGCGCACCGGAACGGCTGGACGGCCGTGGTGTCGCACCGTTCGGGCGAGACGGAAGACGCGACGATTTCGGACTTGGTGGTGGCGACGAACGCGGGCCAGATCAAGACCGGGTCCGCGTGCCGCACGGACCGCATCTGCAAGTACAACCAGCTTCTGCGCATCGAGGAGGAACTGGGCAGCATGGGCCGCTACGGCGCGGAGTTGCGTAAGAAGTAAAGGGGAGAAGCCTTGGATCGGCCAGGCGGCTGGTTCTTGCCGGCGGGCATGGTGGTTGCGATCGCGGTCATGGGCATGGCCTATGTGAAGTGGTCGCCAGTGGTTTGCAACCGTCGTGCTCTGGCCCAGCGCGAGGCGGCGCTGCGGGCGGAGGTGGATGCCCTGACTTGGCGCGGTTTGGAGATGGAGCGGACGCGGGAGTCGTTGTTGAACGACGCGGTGATGATCGAGAGCGTGGCGCGGCGGCAATTGCGATACGCGGCGCCGGGCGAGATCGTGCACCCCATGTCTACAGAGGAAGTGAAGATGGTGGCCTCGGCGCCGACGATGGCGCCCAAGCCGCCGAAGGTGTCTGTGCGGCCGGAGACGGGGAGTTTGATGCCGGCGTTGCGCGGCGCGTTGGTGGCTTCGGCCGGGCTCTTGTTGGCGGGTTTGCTGCTGGCATATTTCGTCGCCGGCGTTTCGGGTCAGTCTCAGCTGCGAAGCCAGGCTATCACCCCCAGGACATAGACGCTTCGCAGATTGCTGCAAATGCAGGGCGGAGAATGGCTACTCCGCCCTGCGTTTTTTTGCGCAAGGCATTTTCTGCCTTTGGAGGGGGAAAGCCCTTTGCGGTCCGCGGTGAGCGGAACCGCGAGCCGAGGCAAGGGTGTTCCTTGGGAGGGGGAATCCGAGGGAAGCCGGCCGGCGGAGTTCTGACCCTGCGAACAGGAACTGGACACGAGGCCGTCCCGGTGGGGTGACCCGGCAACGGACGGGGAAGCACGAGACTTGCCCGGACACGCGAGGCGGTAAATCCGGATGGGACTGAGCGAGGGAGGCGGGGCTTACCCTGGGAGACCTGCAAGGCCGTCCGCATATCGCGCCGGAGAAGGGGGAATAAGGGCTTGCTGGAGGCAGCCGAGGCCAAGGTCAACTGCGACAAGATCGCGGTGGCGCGCGTGAAGGTTTCTATCGGCGCGCGAAGCCATGTCCACAAAGTGGTTTCATGAACCCGGACTCGCCTGCTTGACCGCCCGTCACGCGGAGTTGCAACCGCTGATGAAACCGCCGGGTATGATGAGTACGTCCGGTGGCGAGGACGGGAACCGCGAGGATCTCTCCAAATCGGTTCAGCCGCGGCCAGCGTGGGGCGGCAAAGGGGCGGCCTGGTGAGCGCCGCCGTGTGCGTGACGCAACGGAGGCTGTGCTTCGGCGGGGAGTGAGAATGCGCAGGGCCAGGCCCGTGCGGAGGCCTGGCCCTGAACAAATCACTAACCGGAGCGGCTCAGACGCGCATTACTTCGTAGCCCAGATACTGCTCGAAGGCGTCGCACAGGGGCGAGGCGACCAGAGCGGGGGTGACACTGGTGTGGTGGCGGTGGCCGGCGTAGCCGATTTTTTGCAGCGCGGCTTGGAGGCCGTCAATCTGGGCCACGCCAGCGCAGCCGAAGAAGTCGGCGGGGATCTTGTCGGCCGTGAAGCGGCCTTCGCCGATGTAGAACTTCATCTTGCCGTCTTCGGTGAGCATGGAGCCGAACGTGAACGGCGAGGGTTTGATGCGGCCGACGTCGCAGCCAAAGCCGCACCCATCGCCCACGGCGTTGCGGAGGATCAGGTGGTCCGAAATGCGGCCCTTGGCGGCCATCATGTTCTGGGGCACGGGGCCGCAGTGGAAGAGGATGCACTTGTCGTCGTCGTCGCCGTAGTTGTTGTTCCAGTCCAGGCATGACGTCACTTCGCCCGAGGCAAGGCGCAACGCGGCCATGGTCACGGCGTTGCCCACGTCCACCTCGCAAGCGGCCGGCACGCCGCGGTTGTTCATTTCGCTGAGCAGCACGCAGGGCGAGATGCCGAGCTGCTTCTGCATCTCGACCCAGCAGCGCACGGCCAGCGCGTCCAGGCCAAGCTCCACGACTACTTGATCCAACACCACGCCCAGGCGCACCAGCTTCTCGAAAGCGGCGTCGGGCGTTCCTTTCCACGAGGCGTAGTCGGCCAGGCGCGCGGCCTTGGCCTTGGCTTCGGACGAGGACATCTTCACGGCCTGCATGCGCGCGAACACGTCCGACAGGTCCATGGTTTCCATGGTGATGCCGTTGCGCTGGAGGGCGACTTCGTCAATGCGCACGGTCTTGAACGCGCTGGTGCGCGCGCCAATGGCGCCCACGACGAGGTTTTTCATGCCGGCCACGACGCGGCACATGCGGTCGAAGTGGTCAATGACCTGGGGGAAGCGCTTGCTGCTCGGGGCGAGCGTGTGGGGCGGGAGGATGGTGAACTTGATGCCGCACTGGTGGAAGACGTCCATAATGGAGAATTTGCCACAGAAGGCGTCGCGGCGTGTGGCGGGGGCCATCTTGTCCAAGTCGTCGGGGTAGGCGTGGATGAGGATGGGCACGCCCGCGTCCTTGAGCGCGGCCACGGCGCCGGTCTCGTCGCCAAAGTTGGGCAGGCACAGGATGACGCCGCCGAAGCGGCCGCGGTTTTCACGGAGAAAGGCGGCGTACTTGCGGCCTTCCTCGGGCGTCTCCACTGCGCCATGGCGCGTGGCGGCGGGGTCCATGACGATGCAGTCGTGCCCGAGCTTCTTCAGGCGTTCGGTCATTTCCTTGCGTGCGCTGATCATGAGCGAACCGGGGAAAAAGCCACGATTGCCCAGGTACAGCGCGAAGGCGGTCTTCTTGGAGTCCATGTCTACCCTCCGGCTCTCAATGTTCAGGAGTTGCGGACCGGCGCGGCCAAGGCGGCCAGCTTTGACGCCGATCCCTCCAGTTCCAGTTCGTCGCGCAGCACAGCGCGCACAGCATGGTACACGGCGTCGCGCGCCTTGTCCAAGGAGGCGGAGCGCGCGCCCTCGAACGGCTGGCGGATGGCCGTGCCTACGTTGATCTTGGACACGCCGTTGCGGAAGGCGGCCAGAAGGGAGGGCTTCTGG
>CAYYEE010000495.1:0-3757 GCA_964470775.1 uncultured Planctomycetota bacterium
CGCCACCACCGCCATGCCCACGGGCCAGGGCCGGGGAAATGAAAAGCGAGAATCCCGAGCTCGGCTCCTCAGGCAGCGGTTGCCACGCCCCAGCCGTCAGCGTGGGGGGGTAGTAGTCGCCGTTGTCCAGCCGGTAGTTCTCCATCAACATACCGATCTGGCGCAGATTGCTGCTGCAAGCCGCCGAGCGCGCCAGCCGGCGCGCCGCTGACGTGGCCGGCAGCAGCATGGACATCAGAAGGGAGATGATCGCCATCACGACGAGGAGTTCAACAAGGGTGAAGGCCCGCGTCCGCCTCATGATCGAGCTTCCTTGCTTGGCCAAGGTCCTTCTCTCACCCTAGTGTGGTGTTTCGGAAATGCAGGGCATTTCCGAAACAACGCACTAGCGCGCCCTCGGACGGGACGCGCAATCTTAAAGTGAATTATATTATCACCAAAAAGCCTTGTGGGCAAGTGACTTGACATTCAGAAGCGTCATCCCCAAAATGTTTCCCTCCGCCGGGCCCGAATTGACGCCCCAGAAGCGTTCGTTCTTCGGTTCGCCGGCGCCTTGAAGACGAGGACTTGCATGGTACGCAGCCGGGACGCAGAAATCGTACGCGAGCTGGCCAAGCAATATGCCGACATCGCCGCCAAGCCCGTCCAGGACGAACGCCGCGACCTCTGGCGGCGCCACAACAGCCTCGAACGCACCCGCCCGCCCATCTACGTGCGCTGGCTCGCCGCGTGGCACGAGGCCCCAGAGTCCAGACTCAAGTGCGAAGACCCGTTCTGGCAGGGCCACGAGCGCTTCCTCCGCCAGATGATCTTTCAGGACTCCATCGGCGACGACTACATCATCGAGCCCTGGATCACCCAGCGCGCGACCATCGTGTTTCCCAAGGAAGGGTGGTGGGGGCTGGAGACCAAGCGCATTCCCAGCCCCGACAAGCATGGGTCGTGCCTCTACGATTGCCCGCTCAAGGAACTCGACGACATCGAACGCCTCGTCCCGCCCCAGCACGTCATTGACGAGGAGGCCACCGCCCGCGACGTCAGCCGCCTCACCGACGCCGTCGGGGACGTGCTCACCGTCAACGTCGAGCGCTGTCCGCTCTACGTGACGTGGCTGGCCGACATCTCCTATGGCATGGCTCAGCTCCGCGGCCTGGAGCAAGCCATGTGGGACATGATGGATAACAGAGAGTGGCTCCACCGTCTCGCCGCCTTCTTGCGCGACGGCGCCCTACGAACTCACGAGCAGGCCGAAGCCGCCGGCGACTGGGGCCTAAGCAGCCACCAGAACCAGGCCATGACTTACGCCAAGGAGCTGCCCGACCCCAAGGCCAACCAGCGCGGCGTCAAGCGCAAGGTCCTGTGGCACTTTGTCGCCGCCCAGGAAATGACCCTCGTCTCGCCTGCGCAGCACGAGGAGTTCATCTTCAACTACCAGAAGCCCATCGCCGAAAAGTTCGGACTTGTGGCCTACGGCTGCTGCGAAGACCTCACGAACAAGATTGACATGCTGCGCAAGCTGCCCAACCTGCGCCGCATCGCCGTCACCCCCGTGGCCAACCCCAAGCGCTGCGCCGAACAGATCGGCCGCGACTACGTCATCTCCTGGCGCCCCAACCCCGCCCAGATGATCTGTTGCGGCTTCGACCCCGCCAGGGTCAAGAGTGTGGTCAAGCAGGCCATGGAAGACATGAAGGGCTGCTGCGTCGACATCACCCTCAAGGACGTCCAGACCATCGGCAACCGCCCCCAGGACCTCAAAGAGTGGGTCAAAGCCGTCCGTTCCGTCTCCGACAACTACGTCTGATCCATCCCGTCCGGCGCGTTCGGCTTGTCTGACCGGCCCGGCGTGTCTGATGCGCGCGACCCGCGGCCCCGCCACTCCATCGCGGGGCCGCGTCATCCTCCGGCGTTCAATACACTCCCGGCTTCCCCTGCTTGCCCGCCGCTGGCGCCGCCCCCAAGCCCAGCGCCTGCTTCAACTCCTCCAGTTTCGCCGGCGCGGCCGTGCGCAAAAAGCTCACATCCCCGCCGCCCACCACCAGCGTGTAACCCATGTCCGCCGCCATGCGAATCGCCGGTCCCGTGGCCGCCACGCACCCCGCGAACTTCCCCGCCTTGCGCGCCGCCTTGGCCACGGCGTCCATCGCCGCCCGGATCTCCGGCGTATCCGTGATCGACGCGTTCACCGGCAGCCCCATTTGAATTTTCATGTCGTCCGGCCCGAAGAACAGCACGTCCACCGTCTCTACCGCCGCAATCGCCTCCGCCGCCGCCAGCCCTTCCTTCGTTTCGATCTGCAAGACCGACACCAGCTCCCGCTCGCGATAGAACTCCCGCCCGTCCACGTCAATAACCCGCCGTCCGCCGTAGCTCCGCATCCCCAGCGGCGGGAACCGCAGAGCGCGGATGATCGCCCGCGCCTCGTCCGCCGAGTTCACCATCGGAACCATGATCGCCGATGGGTTGATGTCCGCGAACCGCCCCAGCGTCGACGCCTCGTGCCCGGTCACGCGCACGATGCTGTCAATCCCGCACGCCGCCGCCACCTGGCACCCGTGCAGCGTCGTGTCATACGAAAACTGCCCGTGCTGCGTGTCGATCCACGCGAAGTCCCACCCCTTGCACATGCTCTCGATGATCGACGGGGCTGGGTACATCAAGCCAAGGCCAAGGACCATCTGGCCGCCGCGGAGCTTCTCCGCGAGTGTGTTGGGACGCATGGTGAGCCTTTCCAGAAAGGAGCGCGGAACCTCGGGCGCGCCAGCAAGAAGGGCGGCCCGACGCCTCAAGAGAACGCCACGAAGAACGGCGACGCCACCGCCACCGCCGTCAGCGCGCCATACGCGGACGCGGCCTCCGCGGCTACGGCGTACCAATGATAGCCGGGCGAGGGTGGCGTGTCGAACCACTCCACCCTGGCCGCCGCCCCCGTCACCTCGGCCCACTGCGCAACCTGCCCGTCGCGGATCAGGCCCAGGCGGCGCAGCGAATGAGCGCCCGAGGCTTGGGCCGCGATGTGAACCTGGCCTTTGGCCTGGACCTCGCTCCCCATGGGCCGGCCTTCCGCTGTCGCCCAAAGCGCCACGCGGCCGTTGGCGCACGCCACAGTCCCGCGGTTGCGGATGGCCTCCAGAACCGCCCGCGGCGTCAGCTCCGGCAGCCAGAACCCCGTCAGACAGAACCGGTTTACGCCCTTGCCGCGCGAGTGGTCGCTGCCGCCCACCAGCCCCACGCGCGCGTTCGCGTTCAGGAAGTCGCAGGGGAACAGCCGCCCGTCGGAGGCCGCCGGGTCAAGGATTATGGTTCCGCGCGTCTGCATAGCTTCCATCGCCGGCTCCACGGCCGGGTCATACGTCTCGAACCGGCGTTCGCCCGCCACGCCAAAGGGCATCCCGTTATGGCCGTGGTAGTGGCGGATGGCGACGGCCTCGCCGGGGGGCAGTTCCGCCTTCATGCGCTCGAACACCCGGGTCAGGTGCTCTTCGGTCAGCAGAATGGCGCGAAGCCGGTCGAAGACGCCTCGCTCGGCCGCGTAGAAGTTGGTGTGGTGCGCCGGCGCCTTGGACCACTCCGCGCCGTAGAGCGCCACGCATCCGGCCGCGGCCTCGGCCTCCACGCGGTCGAGCGCGTGGTGGTACTCCGCGTCCTTCATGTACTCGATGTGCTCCGTAAGGCAAAGGACCCGGCAGCCCAGGACATCGCGCTCAAAACGCAACACATCCTGCGGCGTCCCGTCGTTGGCGCTCATGCACTTCGA
>CAYYEE010000496.1:0-3754 GCA_964470775.1 uncultured Planctomycetota bacterium
CGCCCCGGCGCCACCACCTCGCGGGCGCCCGCGCTTGACCACGCCGGTCGAAGATGGTACTACCAAACGTCACTTTTCGACACACCGGCACAGACGAAAGGGAGGACATGACTCCACGGGAGCGTTTCATCGCGGCGCTGGAGCGCAGGCCTCTGACCGGCCGCGTGCCTCACTTCGAGCTCGTCTTCTTCCTCACCATGGAGGCCTTCGGCCGGATCCACCCCAGCCATCGCAGCTACCACCAGTGGGACCAGATGTCCGAGAAGGAGCGCGAACTCCACCGCCAGGACATGGCCTCGCTCTACATCGACACCGCCGAGCGCTACGAGCACAGCGCCATCTTCATCCACCCCAACCCCAACACGCCCGAGGAGCACCTGAGGCTGATTGACGCCGTGCGGGGCCGCTGCGGCGACCGCTTCTTCCTCATGAAGCACGGCGACGCCACCTTCGGCATTCCCCGCGGCGGGAACATGGCCGACTGGTCCGCCCGTCTCGTCGAGGACCCCGCCGGCCTCAAGGACGAGGCCCAACAGAGGGTGGACGCCGCTATCGCGGCCGCGGAGGCGCTCAAGCGGCATGGCGGGCTGGACGGCTTCGCCATGTGCGCCGACTACTGCTTCAACTCCGGCCCCTTCCTGCGCCCCTCGATGTTCGCCGAGTTCGTCACGCCCTATCTCAAACGCCTCATCGCCGCCTACCGCGAAATGGGCTTCTACACAATCAAGCACACCGACGGCAACATCATGCCCATCCTGGACCAGTTGCTCGACTGCCGGCCCCACGCCCTGCACTCGCTGGACCCCCAGGGCGGCGTGGACATGGCCGAAATCAAGCGCCTGGCCGGCGACAAGGTCTGTCTCATCGGCAATGTCAACTGCGGTTTGCTCAACTCGGGCACGGACGAGGAATGCGTCGAGTCCGCGCGCTACGCCCTCAAGCACGGGATGCCCGGCTTTGGCTACATCTTCTCCACGAGCAACTGCGTCTACACCGGCATGGCGCTGGAGCGGTATGAGCTGATTCTGAACGTCTGGCGCAGAGAAGGCCGGTACCCAGGCGGCAACGGCGCCTGACCGCCGCGGCCGTTGACGGCGCCAAGAAAGGATTTGTCATGGCTCGCAAGCGCAAGATCGGCGTGATGATTGAGTCGTTCCGGCTGGGCGTCGCCGAAGGCATCAAGAAGGCCAAGGAGATCGGCGCCGACGGGTTCCAGATCTACGTCACCAGCGGCGAAATGTACCCCGACAACATGAGCAAGGAGAAGCGCGCCGACTTCAAGCGCTTCGTCGCCAGCCTCGGCCTCCAAATCTCCGCTCTCTGCGCCGACTTCGACTGGATCAAAGGCTTCATGCACAAGGACCACAACGCCGTCAACAAGCCGCGCGTCAAGAAGTGCGTAGACCTCGCCGTCGACCTCGGCGTCAAGATCCTCCCCATGCACACCGGACGCCTGCCCGAGGGCGGCACCGACCCCCTGCATCAGGAGGCCCTCGCCACCACGATCGAACTGGCCAAGTACGCCGAGGACCGCGGCTGCATCCTCGCCACCGAGACCGGCCCCGAAGCCCCCGAGTCGCTCCTCAAGTTCCTCAAGAAGGTCCCCTCCAAGGGCGTCGGCGTCAACTACGACCCGGCCAACCTCGTCATGTGCGGCCCCTTCGACCAGATCGGCGGCGTCAGCGTCCTGCGCGATTACATCGTCCACACCCACGCCAAAGACGGCGTCCACCTCGGCGCGGGCAAGCACAAAGAACTTCCCCTGGGCGAGGGCGGCGTCGTGTTCCCCTACTGGCTGGCCGCCCTGGACAAGATCGGCTACGATGGTTTCCTCACCATCGAGCGCGAAGTCGGCGACAACCCCGTGGCCGACATCGCCAAGGCCATGGCCTTCCTGCGGGGCTTCGACGGCAAGGAACTGCCCAGCCTGCCCTGGGACTGATCCCCTGCGCCGTTCAGATCATCGCTCTCGCGGGGGCACGGCATGCCGTGCCCCCGCGTCTTTCCCGTGTCTGGCTTTCAAGGAGGCGCCCGCATGATTCGCTTCGATCTTGAGCGCGAAGGCCGCGTGGCCTTGCACGCGCTGGGCGAACCCTGGGCCGGCTGGGCCGCCCCGCGCACCGTGTTGGGCGAACCCGGCAAGCGCATGGTCCGCCGCAACGTGGTCAACAGCTCCAACGCCCTTGGCGAGCGCATCGAAATCGAGTTCTTCGACGAGGCCACGGGCCTCGCCGCCGTCAACCGCGTCCAGTTCTTCGGCGACAACCCCATCTCCCGCCGATGGGTCACCGTCACCAACGAGTCCAGCCAACCCGTCACCCTCGATGTCCTTCATTCCGCGTTCATCGACGACATCCCCTGGACCCAGCCCGGCCAGTTCCGCGTCCATATCCCCTGCAACCACAACTACGCCGAAGGCCAGTGGCGCGCCAACCCCCTGGAGGCCCTCGGCCTCACCCGCAGCTTCAAGAAGAACACAGCGCATTGGATCGTCAGCTCCATCGGCCGCTCCTGCATGGTCTTCCTGCCCACCGCCATTCTCGAAGACGTGATCAACGGCTGGTCGCTGGCGTGGCAGATCGAGCACTCCGGCTCGTGGATGTGGGACTTGGGCCAGGGCGCCGGCGACGTGCTCAGCCTGGGCGTGGGCGGGCTCGACGAGACGCATGGCCACTGGTGGAAGACGCTGCGCCCCGGCGAGACGTTCGACAGCCTGCCCGTGGCCGTCGGCCGCGTGGCCGGCGACGCCCAAGCCGCCGTGGCCGCCATGACAGACTACCGACGCCGCGCCTGCAAGTCCGCCCACCCCGTGGACCAGGGTCTGCCCGTCATTTTCAACGACTACATGAACTGCCTCGGCGGCAACCCGGACGAAGCCAAGTCCTTGCGCCTCATCCAACCCGCCGCCGACGCCGGCAGCGAGGTCTACGTCATGGACGCCGGGTGGTATGGCCGCGAGGGGTGGGGCGACGTGGGCGACTGGCGCGAGTCCGCCGCCAAGTTCCCCCGCGGCCTCAAGCACGTCATGGACGCCGTGCGCCGGGCCGGCATGATCCCCGGCCTGTGGATCGAGATCGAGGCTGTGAACAAGAACGTCGGCCTCGCGCGCGAGCCCGACGCGTGGTTCCTGTCCATGCACGGCCACAGAAACCTCTTCAGCAACCGCTTCATGCTCGACTTTCGCAACCCCGAGGTCACCCGCTTCGCCGATGAGACTCTCGACCGCATCATCGGCGACTACGGCCTCGGCTACATCAAGTTCGACTACAACTTCTCCATACTCCTGGGCACGGACCGCGGCGCCGACTCGCCCGGCCAGGGCGGCCTCGAACACATGCGCGCCGTGATGGACTGGTACCGCCGCCTCCGCGCCCGCCACCCGAATGTCATTCTCGAAGACTGCGCCTCCGGAGGCATGAGAAACGACTACGGCATGTTGTCCATCCTGCAACTGTGCAGCTCGTCCGACCAGACCCGCTACGACTACTACCCCGCCATCGCCGCCGGCTCCATGGCCGCCGTCTTGCCCGAGCAGTTGGCGGTCTGGTCCTACCCCAAGGCGGGTGAGGGGGCCCGCGAAGCCGCGTTCAACATGGTCAACGCCCTCCTGGCGCGCATCCACCTCAGCGGCGCCATCGCGGACATCAACCCCGAGCAGCGCGCTCTGGTCAAGCAGGGCATCGCGCTCTACAAAGCCGAAATCCGCCGAGACATCCCGCGCTCGATCCCGTTCTGGCCGCTCGGCTGGCCCGCC
>CAYYEE010000497.1:0-3752 GCA_964470775.1 uncultured Planctomycetota bacterium
ACGGCGACCTCCGCGCCGCCGCCGCCCGCCTGCGCCTGCCCCCGCGCTTCATCCTCTACGCCGGCAACATCGAGCCCAAAAAGAACGTCGCTACACTCATCCGCGCCTATGCTCACATGCGCCGTAACGGCGCCACGGACCACCCCCTCGTCCTCGCCGGCCGTTGGGCATGGAAGTGCGGCGATGTGGAACAGGCCATCCGCCAGGAGAACGTCGGCCAACACATCCTGCGCCTGGGCTATGTCTCCGACGCCGACCTCGGCGCGCTGATGCGCCTCGCCGGCCTCTTCGTCTTCCCCTCCATCGAAGAAGGCTGCGGCCTGCCACCGCTCGAAGCCATGGCGGCCGGCGTCCCTGTCGTCGCCAGCACAGCCGCCTCCCTGCCCGAAGTCCTTGGCGACGCCGCCCTCCTCGTCCCCCCCCTCGATGCCCCCCAACTCGCCGCCGCCATGACCAAAGTCCTCAACAACACCTTCCTTCGCGGCGCCCTCATCCAGCGCGGCAAGCGCCGCGTCGCCGAACTCGCCGCCTGCCCCCACGCCTCCAAGCTGCGCGAAATTTGCGGGATGGCGGCCCATAAGCAGTGACATCGGGGCGGCTTCGGCCGCGGATTTTCCTTGGCGAATAAGTCAGAGGCCGCTCCGCGAACGGTTCCAGAACCTTCCACCGTCTGCCCCACCGACCCCGCGCGCCGCGCCCCTCGCCCGCTTTGTTTGCGCCCCGCAAAACAGCCTCTCCAGCCCCTCCAGAAGCGCCATTCCTTACCGCGCAAGCCTCTTTGCGCCCGCTTGGACTCCCCGCACGGCCCCGCGGCCTCTCCGTTGTTCTGTCGTGCCGAATCTCTGCCTGAAAGAACTGATGTTTAACGGCCCGTTGAAAAAGACACCGCGTCGGCGGGGACATGGCGCCTCAGCCCGCCAATGGCGGGATCGCAACGTGTCCCCGGATCAGACGCGACATTTTCAACAGGCTGTCAGCCGTCTCTGCGGAACCGCCACAACACCCCTTGGTACCGGCAAGGCGCCGCACATGGAGTCGCTGATGCCGCGCTTGTGCGAGTACAAGGCCCTTTCCGGATGCGACCGGCTGGACAGGCCGCCGCAGGGACGGCTCGCGCCGGCTGGAAAGCTATGTCAATCCCAGTTCCTTGAGCATCTCTTCGCGTGGCACGTCCATATCAACGTTGCCCGGACCATCCGGTCGCGGTATGGCGCGGATCATCAGCGCTACCTTCTCGCGCCCCTTGGCCGAGGCGCAAGCCTGACGCGGCGTCTTGCCGTCAAGGGCCCGAATCGGCGTGTCGAGCCAGCGCATGTAGTGCGAATGCATCATGCTCCGGACAGCGGCCGCGAGCTCCGGGGTCATAGGCACGCGGTCCTCGGGCCCCCGGCGGTCATCGGGCGGGATGCCCTCCTCCATCATCGTTTCCACCGTCCGGACTCTCACGCATTGGAAGCAAAGGCCCGGAACGCCGTCGAGCCACTTGCGGACACGTTGCAGCCGTTCCGCCGAGTTGACCTTGACAAGCAGCGCGTCGGCCACGAACTCCAGGCTCGCCAGATGCAGGCCATTGGCGAACACAGACGACTTGCCGCCATTCCCGACCCACGAGTACTGATCGTCACCTTCTTGTCGAATATCTTTCCGCTCCGCGAGCGCCGCGCGGACGGCCCCTTCGTCGTGGACCTTGTACGTGGCCGTGTGGAAACAGAGATCTTCGCCATCAGAATTCCGCAGAACCGGCGGCGCGCTGTTTTCACGGCGTTCCTTTACCCAGTTCCACAGGCGGCCGAATAGATAGGCGTGCCGGGCCATTCCCTCCGGCGTCAGTTCCAGGCCAAGGTCCTGAAGGTATTCGATGGCGTCGGCCGCTTCGCTCGCGATCAAGGCCGGTCCCAGGGGGCTGGCAAAATAGAAGTCCCCCGCCCGATAGAGATAGGCGGCCAGGCACAGCCCTTCGGCCGCCGTCTTGGAGAGTCCTCGGTCGTGAACGACCGTCTCGCCCCCGAAGAGAACATCAACGCATGTCAGCTCGCCCTCGCCGCAGATGCGGTCAATGCGGTAAACGGACGTCCGGGCTTGCATTTTCGCCTTCAGCAGTGCGATCTCAGGTTCAGGAATAGATTCCTTCAGCATCGACTCGGCCAGCGTCTCGCTCCGTTTTCCGGCCCGGTAGTACAGGAGACACCAATCGGCGAAGCAGTTCAAGGGAAAGGGCGTTCCGTAGTCCCGGAGGAAGTGATCGGCCGAATCCCTGTCCCCGAAGTAGCGCACCATCGCCCTGTCGGAGCGGCCAATCATCTCGAAAATGCGTTGGCCAGCGCGACGGTCCATCTGGAGCGAAAGGGCCTTCCAGCCGTCCAGGTCGCCGGGGGCGGGCATTGACGTGATCTCCGGGGGTTTGGGGTCGTCATCGGGCGACCCGCCCTCGTCCAGTCGTTCAAGAAGCTCGTCGAGGATTTCTTCAAGGAGCGGCATTCCGGGCTCGTAGCGATTGGGGACGCCCAGCGCTTTAAGCGTCGGAGCAAGGGCGTTGAACAGCCCCCGGTGCGCGACGAGAATCTCATCGGGAATGCCAGCCGTCTTTGTCGAATTATCTCCGCGAAAAACATCGTAAACGGTCTCAACAGCCTCGGAGATGCCGCCCCGGATCGCCTCTGCCGCCAAGATCATCTCTGTTTTCTCATCGGCGACGACAATCATCCTCACCGTTCGATCGTCCGCATCAATCGCGACCGGCAGCCTCTCGTAGCCGATGATCCAGCGGCCGGCCAGACGCGGCAGTCCGCGCAGGTCGTTGGGAACGTTCGGGAGCTTCACGATGTTGGATGAACGCATTCCATCGTTCGGCCGCGATTCGACGGTCGCCTGGGGAGCCAGTGGATCGCCGTCAACAACGAGCGTCTGGACGGTCTCCGCGCATAAGATCGAGTCGGGCTTGAGAAGGCCCTCTTCATGCGCCTTGAGAACCCCCTTCAAAACGAACAGCAGCTTCAGCACCTCGTCGGGGAGAACTCCGCGCAGGCACTTGCCCGGTTCCTGGACCACGAGGAACGGCACGAGACTGTCCCGGCGGCAGGGGACCTGCGCCTTCTTCAGAAAAGATCGGGCGAAGGGCGGAACTTCGGAGAAAAGCGACATACTGAATCCCATAAAGGCCACTTCGTCCGGCATGTCAAGGTCTCGGGGGTCGCCATTCAGCATCTCGACCAGATTCCGGGCGGCGTCCTCGCCGCGAAACAGCATCAGTCCAAACTCCTCGCCGCCTTGCCCCATGACGCTGGCGTACATGGGATACTCCTCGCCGGGAACAACCACGGCAAAGCACTCCTCATTCTCCCATTCCCGCCACAGGCCGCGAGCGTGGAACTCCAATACCGCGGACAACGCCTCGCGGCACAATCGTGATTGGGTGTATTTCATGGGCAAGACATAGTCCCTTCAGAATAGCCGCCGCCAGAAGTCCTGCTCGCGCAGTCGACACGAACGCCTCCCACGGTCCGCGCTATGCTACTGATCCACAAACAAGGAAACAAGTACAACTACCCCCAGAAACTGGACCAGCGCCTTAACGGCCCGTTGAAAAAGACGCCGCGTCGGCGGGGACATGGCGCCTCAGCCCGCCAACGGCGGGATCGCAACGTGTCCCCGGATCAGACGAGGACATTCAAGGAGAGCGCAAGACACCGGGAGCGGAGTGAAAGGATGCCTCAAGAGGATGCGTGCTCACGAAGCCCGTCCACAACATTTGA
>CAYYEE010000498.1:0-3743 GCA_964470775.1 uncultured Planctomycetota bacterium
GGGGGACGGCGCTGAAGCGCGTGGCGGGGCGGTGGAGGAACGCGCGGTCGCTGTTCCGCGCGGCGCCGGCGCTGGCGGAGGCGGCGGGTTTGGCGGCGGTGGCGGTTTTCGCCTGCGGGGCGCTGGCGGCGCCGGGTTGGGGCTGGTGGGCGCTGGCGCTGGCCTGGGCGGCGGCGACGGGCGCGGGGGTGTTTGCGCTGGTGGAGACGCTGGGCTCGCTGGAGCAGGACAACGAGAATCAGCGGCGCGAGATGGCGTGGAGCAACCGGCTGCTGGGCGACGCGTACGAGCGCATCCAGCGCGACGTGGACCGCGCGCGCCGGATTCAGCAGGCGCTGCTGCCGCCGGAGCACTACCAGCCCTTTGCCCAGCGCGCGCGCATGGCCTTCTGTTATCGTCCGGAGAGCGCGGTGGGGGGCGATCACTTCGACTACCGGCCGCTGGACGACCGGCGCCTGGCGGTGCTGCTGGCGGATGTGTCGGGTCATGGCATGTCGGCGGCGTTTGTGACGGGGCTGGTCAAGACGACCTTTGAGATGTGCGGGCAGGACGCGTTGTCGCCGGCGAAGTTCATGGCGCGGCTGAATGACGTGTTGTGCCGGTTCACGCCGGCGGACAGTTTTGCCACGGCGGTCTATGTGGTGTATGACACGCAGGAGCGGCGGCTGCGCTATGCGAACGCGGGCCACAGTCCGCGGCCCGTGGTGGCGCGGGCGGGGGGCGGGGCGCAGGTTCTGGAGGAGCCGGCGGGGTTGCCGGCGGGCATCGAGGAGGGGCTGACGTACGAGGAGGGCGAGGTGGCGCTGGGCGTGGGCGATTGCCTGTCGCTGGCGACGGACGGGGTGTCGGAGGCGATGGACCCGCAGGAGCGGGCGCTGGGCGCGCCGGCGTACTACGAGGCGGCGGGCCGGGCGGCGGGCCAAGGGGCGCGGGCGTTGTGCGACGCGGTGTGCGCGGCTGTGAGGGCGCATGAGGCCGGGGGACCGCCTCACGACGATCAGACGGTTCTGGCTATGGAGGCCTTGGCGTGAGCGCGGGTCATGCGGGTTTTCACCCTTCGGCGCAGCAGGTGTTTCGGCGGCTGGACGCGTTGTGCCCCGGCGCGGCGCTGGCGGCTTTTGGGCAGACGGTGTTCTGGGACGAGCCGATGAAGCGGATCGCGCTGGAGGCGCGGGATTGCTTTGCGCCGGGGCGGCGGGCGCTGGCCGGCGCGCATGATCTGGACTTCTTCTCGCGGATGCCGCAGGGGCCGGGCCAGGGGTGGGCGGTGTTGGCGCACAACGATACGACGACGCGGGACCTGTGGAGCGCGGCCGGGGAGATGGCGGAGCTTTTCGGTTGCGAGGCGTGGGCGGCGCGCGACCGGCTGACGGAGCTGGGGTTGCGGCTGAACGTGGCGCTGGGGCCAAAGCTGGAGGGGCTGGACCGGGTGACGGAGGCGTGGGGATGGCGGGGGTTGGCGCTGGCGGGGGGCGACGCGCCGGTGGTGGCGGACCTGCCGGCGGCGGAGGTGGCGGACAAGCTGGCGCAGCTGGTGGAGTGGGCCGCGGCCAGCAGCGCGCAACGGCTGGCGCGGCGCAAGGATCAGGAGGCCGCGCGGGAACTCGGCGCGAGAATGGCCGGATGGGTCCGCCAGGCTGCTCGGACAGCGGCTTCCGTGGCGGACCTGATGACGGCGCTGGCGCCGAAGATGTGGGAGCTGGCGGGCGGAGCGCCTGCGCCGGCGTTCGACCTGACGCGGGTGTCGGAGGTCTTCCGGCTGAACACGAAGACGGCGGGGCTGCCTCGGTTCCGGTTGCTGGACCTGTTCGTGCGAAGCGCCACGGCGGAGCGGGCGCGCGAGGCGTATGACGAGGCGGTGGCCGGGGCGGCGATCTACGCGCTGGAGGCCTTCGGGGCTGGCGCGATCCCGTTTGACCTTTACGTGCCGGGC
The DNA here is from genome assembly GCA_964470775.1 of uncultured Planctomycetota bacterium. Classification (GTDB taxonomy): domain Bacteria; phylum Planctomycetota; class Brocadiia; order CAIUPP01; family CAYYEE01; genus CAYYEE01. Next base: position 1,934 of record CAYYEE010000498.1, read on the forward strand.
CGCGGCCGGGGCACGCTGTTTGTGCTGGACAAGCACGTGGTGGCGCACACGAACCCGCGCACGGTGATGGAGCACGAGGGCGGGGAGATGACGCTGGGGCGGCTGGCGGAGATGGTGGAGCGGCAGGCCGGGCCTGGGGCGGCGGTGGTGGGCAAGGCGGTGACGCTGGCGGCGATGCTGGCGTCGGAGTTTGTATTTGTGCTGAACGAGACGGGGAGCGCGTATATGCCCCGCGTGGCGGCGCTGGCGGCGGGCCTGAAGCGGCGGGGGCTGGAGGCGGCGTTTCTGCCGGTATTGCGCGTGGGCTATCGGACGTGGGACGCGCTGTCGGTTGTAGACGCGCGTCTGCGGTTGCCGGAGCATCTGGCGCAGGCGTTTGGGGCGGGATGCGTCAGCGGGGAGGAGTTTGCGCGGCGGTGGCGTTGCGCGGCCAAGGAGCAGCACTGTCTGCTGAAGCGGCTGCCCAAGCTGCGCGGCGCGGCCGACATCTTGAGCCTGCTGGGGCCGGAGAAGCAGGAGGAGTGGCGCAAGCGGCTGGAGTCGTATCAGCGGGCGGAGAAGACGCTGCTGGCTGTCCAGTGCTCGGTGAACGACCTGAAGGCGCAGGCGCAGGACCTGCGGACGCGCGAGGAACAGGCCCTGGCCGAGTACGAGGAAGCGGAGCGGCTGCGCGGGCGCATCAACCACGAGCGGCTGCGGCCCTTGCGGGGGAAGCTGGCGGCGGCGGGGGACTGCGCTGAACGCAAGAGGTTGTCGAAGGAGGTGGCGCAGGCGGAACGCGAGTATGCGGCGGCGGCGGCGCTCGCCGAGGCCAAGCGCGCGGAGCGGCGGGAGCTGATGGAGCAACGGCGGCAGGTGACGGAGGCGTTTCGCCAGGCGGAACGGGCGCCGGAGGCGCGCGAGGCGCGGGCCGAGCTGGGCCGCGTGGAGCGGCTGGCGGAGCGGGAGCGGCTGTGCATGGCGCGGCGGGCGATCTTGGCGGTGGAGTGTTTGGCGCATACGCAGGCGCGGCCGTGCGCGTGGTGGCTGCCGCTGGTGGATCCGTCCGGCGCATGGTACCGCGAGATTCGCCGCACGGCGGAGTTCCGCCTGGAAAGGCTGGACGGGGATGATTGAGGGCGGCTTGCCATTCTGGAAGATGGAGGGGGCGGGCAACGACCTGCCGCTGGTGGACGCGCGCGCGGAGCGGCGGCCGGAGACGCGCGACTGGCCAGCGCTGGCGCGGCGCATGTGCGACCGGCGGTTCGGCGTGGGCGGCGACGGGCTGATGGCGCTCGAACCTTCCTCGCGCGGCGCGGCCCTGGCGCGGATGTTCAATCCGGATGGGACCGAGGATTTTTGCGGCAACGGGCTGCGGTGCGTGGCGGCGTATCTGTGCCATCGCGGCGAAGGGGCGGACGTGGTGATCGAGACGCCGCGGGGTCTGCACAGGGCGCGGACAACGGCCGCGGGGGCGCGAGAGTACGAGGTGGACGTCGAGATTATGGAACCGCGCTTCGACGCAGCGGGCGTGCCGGCGCTGGCGCAGGGGGAGATGGTGGAGCGGGTGTTGGACCTTAGGGACGTAAAGCGCGTGGCCACGAGCGTGGGCATGGGCACGACGCACACGGTGATCTTCTCCGGCGAGGAAGTGAGCGAGGCGGAGTTCCTGCGCGACAGCCCGCGCATCGAGACGCTTGCGCTGTTCCCCGATCGGACGAGCGTGCTGTGGGCGCGGGTGGTGTCGCCGGAGCGGGTGGAGATGCGGATTTGGGAGCGGGGGGTGGGGGAGACGCTGGCGTGCGGCACAGGGGCGTGCGCCGTGGCGGCG
>CAYYEE010000499.1:0-3740 GCA_964470775.1 uncultured Planctomycetota bacterium
AGTCGCCCCAGAGGCCGTCTTCAGAGACTATCGCGGCCATGACTTGGAGCGTTCGTTCGACTCTCCCCCCGCCTCCCCGGTTGTGACCGCGCCCGCTTTGCGGTATCTTTGAATCGTTTTGACGCTGTGGTCTTTCAGGAGCGCGTCGTGGCTTACGAGGTGGAGCGTCAGGTCGCGGTCGAGGCGGTCGCCAAGGCGTGCCGCCTCTGCGAGGCCGTCCGCCAGGGCGTCCCAGCCAAAAGGGCGCTGTCCAAGAAGGACAGATCCCCCGTCACCGTCGCCGACTTCGGCTCCCAGGCCCTGATCTGCCGCAGCTTGGCCCAAGCGTTCGGCCGCGACCCGGTGGCGGCCGAGGAGGACTCCACGGCCCTGCGCTCCGAAGCCGGCGCCGCCACGCGCGCCATGGTCATCCAGCACGTCGCCGCCATCTGGCCCGGGCTTTCCGACCAGGATGTCCTCGACGCCATTGATCGCGGCGGCCACGAAGGCGGCGCAACAGGCCGCTTCTGGGCGCTCGACCCCGTGGACGGCACCAAAGGATTCCTGCGCGACGGACAGTACGCCGTGGCCCTGGCCCTCATCGAGGACGGCGTCGTCAAACTGGCCGTGTTAGGCTGTCTACGCCTGCCCGCCGGCCCCGCGAACCCGGCCGGCCCCCGCGGCCGCCTCTTCCTCGCCGTGCGCGGCCAAGGCGCCATGGAGCGTGGACTTGACCACGGCGAATGGGAACCCGTTAAGACCGCGCCCGCCGCCGACCCCGCCGGCATGATCCTTTGCGAGTCAGTCGAGCCCGGCCACTCCTCCCACGCCGACGCCGCCCGCGTCGCCGAGCTCATGGGCGCGCGGCGCCCGCCCCTGCGCATGGACAGCCAGTGCAAATACGCCGCCGTCGCCCGCGGCGACGCCACCGCCTATCTCCGCCTGCCCACAAGGCCTGACTACTTCGAGACCGTCTGGGACCACGCCGCCGGTTCGCTCGTCGTCACCGAGGCGGGGGGGAGGGTCACCGACGTCCGCGGCCGCGAACTCGTCTTCTCCGCCGGCCGCAGGCTCAAGTTCAACGGCGGCATCGTCGCCAGCAACGGCGCTCTCCATTCGCCCCTGCTCGCCGCCGTCAAGCAAGCCCTGCAGGAAGCCAAGGATCGCCAGCCGCGAACCTGAAACCCTCGGCGCCCACGCGCCGGACGCGGCGGCGCGGAACCGCCGCGGGTCCATCCAAGGAGCGAGTCGCATGGCAGTAAAGATCAAGCCGGACGACGCGCGGTTGTCGTGGTTGGGCGTTGTGTCTCTCGAAAAGGGCCGCGGCTGCGTGGCCCCCTGGCGCATCCCCTTCGCCGAGCGCGAGCTGTTCAACGAAGGCGTGCGCGTGCGAGGGTCCCACGGCGCCGGCGTCAGGATCGCCTTCGCCTCCAACGCCACCCGCATCGCCGGCGCCATCGCCCCCTGGGAAGGCTCCATGTCCAACCTGGACCTCTGCTGCGACGGCCAGCTCATCGCCTCCCAGCCCATGGCCGGCAAGACCCAGTTCGCCTTTGACGGCCTCCCCGCCCGCAAAAAGCTCGTCGAACTCTGGCTCCCACAGATGGGCCAGTTCAAACTCAAAAGCCTCGAGCTCAACCCCGGCGCCTCCATCGCCGCCGCCAGGGACCGCCGCCCCAAGTGGGTCGTCTACGGCAGCTCCATCACCCAATGCGCCACGGCCCAATCGCCCCTCTACACATGGCCCGCCGTCGTCGCCCGCGCGATGGGCTACAACCTCACCTGCCTCGGCTACGGCGGCAACTGCCACCTCGAACCCATGGTCGCCCGCATGATCCGCGACCTCCACGCCGACTACCTCGCCATGTGCGTCGGCATCAACATTTACGGCAACGGCAGCCTCAGCCCTAGGACATACCGCGAGGCGCTTATCGGGTTCGTCAAGATCGTCCGCGAGAAGCACGCCGGCAAGCCCTTCGTGGTCATGTCCGCCATCATCTCTCCCCCGCGCGAGACCGTCGAGAACAGGGTCGGATTCACACTGGAACAGATGCGCCAGGTGACTAAGGACGCGGTGGATCTCCTGCGCGCCCACGGCGACAAGAAGCTCTACTACATCAACGGTCTGGACATCCTCGGCCCCGCCGAAGCCGGCCTTCTCCCCGACAACCTCCACCCCAACGCTGAAGGCTACAGACTCATGGGCCAACGCTTCGCTGCCCAAGCCGCCCAAAAATACTTCCGCTAACGGCCCGGTGAAAGAGACACCGCGTCGGCGGGGACATGGCGCCTCAGCCCGCCAACGGCGGGACCGCAACGTGTCCCTCGAACAGCCGCGGAGGCCGGCGCCCACGCCCTTGAGCGGCCGCCCACACACCGCAAGCGCCCCCAACCGGCCTCACGCGGCCTCGCCCCGGCCCAGCCGCGCATCCCCGCTCCGCCGACACCCACACCCCCCAAGAACGGCCACAGCGCAAAGGCTTCGCTCGGTTGGTCTGTTTGACGCGGAGGCGGCGAGAGAATATAATCCTCTCATGACGCGCGTGCAGGCCGCTCGCGCGCCGGACGGACTGACGCGGAGAGGTGTCAGAGAGGCCGATCGAGCACGCTTGGAAAGCGTGTGCACGGGCTTAAACTCGTGCCGCGGGTTCGAATCCCGCCCTCTCCGCCAGAATGCAAAAGGGCAAGACCCTAAAAAGTCTTGCCCTTCTTTGTGTGCCAAGCGTGTTCTGCCTTTCGAAGGTGAGAGTCCTTTGCGGGCCGCGGTGAGCGGAACCGCGAGCCCAGGCAAGGGTGTCCCTCGCGAGGGGGAATCCGAAGGAGGCCGACCGGCGGAGTTCGGGCCCGGCGAACAGCAACCGGATGCAAGGCCGACCCGGTGGGTTATCCCGGCAACGGACGGTGAAGCCCGAAATTGATCTGGCGCAACCGGGAGATACCCTTCACGCGTATGATCCGGGAACGGAATCTTTGCCTGAACGGGTGGGTGGCGTCCTGCCGCCGCGCGGAGCGCAAGCATCTCCCGCAACGACATGACGAGCGGACTCGGCGCAAGCTGCGGCGCGTGCGGCTTAAGCAATGCAAGCGGGCCAAGACCATCGCGGACTTTTCGCAATCCTTGGGTGTCCCGTCATGGCGGACGTGGAACCGTGCGCGCTCTGGCAAAGGCTGGTGGCGCGTGGCGGGGCGCCCATCGGCGAACGAAGCCATGTCCGCGAAGTGGTTTAAGGAACGCGGACTCGCCAGTCTGGCCGTCCGCCACGCCGAGTCGCAACCGCAGAGGAAACCGCCGTGTGCGATGAGGACGTCCGGTGGTGTGAGAGCACGGGGGCCGCGAGGTTCCATCCTGCTTGATTTGGCGCGCGGTTGGGGCGCAACGCGGGTTGCGGAACAAAACGTCGCGGGGTTGCCGCGCGTGGTTCCGAGGCTTGAAGTGGTGGGAGCTGGATACGGGCATGGGCTTTGACCGGTATGCGCTGAGGGCGGCGTGTTTCTACGGCATATGCGTGTTTGCGCTGTCGGCGCAGGTCATGCCGCCGGGGTTGAGCTCTATCGGAGTGGAGTTTGGGCTAGGGGAGTCGGCGCAGGGGATGATGCTGGCGTTGCAGTACGGCGGGTTCTTTGTGACGTCGGTGGTGGGGGGGGCGGTGTCGGACCGGTGGGGCCGCAAACCGCTGCTGGTGGCGGGGCTGTACATGACGACGGCGGGGCTGGCCGTGGCGCCGCTGGCTGGGACGGCGTGGGTGTTCGGGGTGGCGATG
>CAYYEE010000500.1:0-3727 GCA_964470775.1 uncultured Planctomycetota bacterium
ACCCGAATGTTAACTTTTTTTAGGACGTACAATGCCCCGGTCAAGCGGCCCAAATCTGTACATGGTTCCCAACTACCTTCGGCCACAGCGACCTGAGCCTGCGCGGCTGGCTATTCTTCGTCGGCAAGTGATGACGGAAAGCGCCCCCTATGAACTCGGTTGAACGCGTCAAAAGGGCGCTGCGTTTCCAGCGCCCAGACCACCCGCCTCTGTTGCACGGATTCGCGGGCGGCGTCATCGTCCGGCAGCACGACTGGGTGGCCGAGATGTACCGCCGCTACCCCGAGGACTTCGGCGCGGGAGACGATGCCGTTCCTCCTTTCCGCGACCCCAATGCCTATCGCCTCGGCGCGGAGATCGTGGACATGTGGGGCGTCCGCAAACGCGTCGCGCTCGACGCCACGCAACCCATGGTCGTGCACAACCCGATCGAGGACTTGGGGCGGCTGAAGGACTACCGTCCGCCCGAGGTCAAGCCTGACGCCTTTGACGCGCTCCGGCGCCAGATCGCCGCTTCCTCGCACAGGCGGTACGTCTTCACCGGCGTCCCCGAGCTTTTCACGACCATGACCAACCTGCACGGCGAGATCAACCTGTACAGCGCCTTGGCCGAAGACCCCGAGAGCGTCCGGCCGCTCGCGGACATGGTGTTCGAGGTCTGCTTGAACTGCGTGCGGAACCTGAAGGGCGTCGGCGCCGACGGCGTCTGGATGGCTGACGACTGGGGCACGCAGCGCGCGCTGACCATCCGGCCCGCGCTCTGGCGCGGCTTCTTCAAGCCCTACTATCGCCGCCTGGTGGAAGAGGCGCACGCCGGCGGGATGGACTTCCTTTTCCACTCCTGCGGCTACATCATGGACATCATCCCCGACCTGATCGAGATCGGCGTGGACGCGCTCCACCCTCAAATCGCAATTCTGCCAGAAGACCGTTTCCTGCCCTTGGCACGCCGGCGGCTGTGCATCATTGGCGACGTGGACCGCCAGCAGGTTCTGCCGCTGCTGCCGCCCGAGGGCGTGCGAGCGGCGACTCTGTCGCAATGGCGAAAGCTGTACGACGAACAGGGTGGCCTTATCCTTCGCGGGGAGATCGGCGTTGACGTGCCGCGCGCCAATGCGGAGGCGTTCTTGCAGGCGTGCCGCGACTTCCAGAGACAAGTGGCATAGGCGCCGAGTGTCTTTTTGGGGCGGGGCGGGTTTGACCTTGCTCGTATCCGTCAAGGCCTGCAGCTCCGTCATGCAGACCTGGGGGGACCGGCGTCGATGGTCGAGGTGAAGGCCACCCATTCAGGGCTGACCTAAAAGTTGGGGGGAACCGCCCCGCGCCCGGTTTGTGTCTGTTCGGAGAACACGTTGCGATCCCGCGTTGGCGGGGCGCCGCAACATGTCCCCGCCGCCGAGGTCTCTTTTCCAGCGTGCTGTTGGAGAATGCCGCTGGGCTGCGCGAAGCGCGTGCCCGGCGCGTCGGCGGCGTTTCTGGCGGCGTGGGCAAAGCCCAGCGTCGTTTTCCGAAGCACGATGGTGGGTTCGAGCATGTCTGGCGTCCGTTTGACGTGGCGTCAGGCATCAACGTGGACGCGGTCCGCGGCCGGCAGGGGCGATCATCCGCGCTGGCGCCACGGCGGCCGCCGTTGGCATGCGGCTTGGCGTTCTGGCGCGAGTGGACGCGCCCATCGGCCTCAGCCGCCTGGCCAAAGTCGCGCTCGCCGCACTTGCCGCGCTTGACTTCCATGCGCGCCGGGTCCCATCGGTCGCGGCCCGCGATGGCCAGGTGATTCCCGACGGCGGCGATGAGGATTCCATCGGGGGGCTTTAAGTCTGTCCGTCTGTCCTGGGGAATGTGACAACAGACAGCGCGCTCAGTATGCTATTTGCGCGGTTCCGCGTGGGAACATTCCGGCATCCGCGGAGCCGTCCGTGGCCGAGCGGCGGGTGGTGGCTGTTTCTGAGATGACACGTTGGCGCAAAGGACTGGTTCATGGCTGACTTGGTCGCAGGCATTGACGAACTGCTGGCGCCGCTCCCCGAGTGGCTGGGGCAATTCCGGGATGACCGGGGACGCTACCGCTACCACCGCGCGTCCGGTCCGGCCTATTGCCTCTATGCCACGCTGGAGGGGCTCAGTCTGGCCGATATGCTGGGCGGCGCCCCTGTCGCGGAAGAACAGCGCCAGAGCGCGCTGCGCTTCCTGAAAGACTGCCAGAGCCCGGAGGACGGCTACTTCCGCTGTCCCGCGTGCTCCGCCGCCGCCCAAGGCGCCGTGTGCTCGGAATCGAACAAGGACGGGATCACCTTCAAGGTGGCTGCTACATTGATGATGGCCGGCGTTAAGCCCGCCTACCCACTGCCCGACGGGGACATGCTTTTTTGTGACGTGGGCGCGGGGCTGGAGCGCATCTTCCTTCAGAACAACCCTTACGGGGCCGGGTCGCAGGTGTGGAAGAAGTCCGGCATGCATGGTCTGAAAGTGCTGTCCGAGCGTCGCGACCCCAACGAGGACAGCTACCAGCGCCGGGTGATGGACTGGCTGCTGAGGCATCAGGACCCGGAGACAGGACTCTGGTTCCCCAAGGGCGACCGCCTCAACGGCATGAACGGCCTGCTCAAGATGCGCTACGGCACGTTCGACCTGTGCGGCGTCGAAATCCCGAACCCGGAGCGGATTGTCGCTACGATCCTGGCGATCCCTTCGCCGACAACGGGCCGCTTCGGCGAGTCGTGCGACGACTGGAACGGGGTGGGGTTGCTCGCGGAGCTCGGCCGCCGCGCGCCCGCGTTCCGGCAGGAGATTCTGGAGGTCTATCGCCGCATTCTGCCTGCGATGCGGGCCAAGCGGGACATGCGGAATGGCGGCTTCACGTGGGGGCAAGGCGGCGAGTCCTATCTGAAGCCCACGTTCATTAACGCGGTTGGCTTGCTGGCCATGAAAGCGTTCGTGGTGGGCGACGACGCGACCATCGACAACATTTTCTTTCTCCGTATTCTTCGCCGGAAGATGCTTGGCGCGGGGCTGTGAGCCGGCGCGCCGGCGTGAGGCCCGCGGACACCGGTCTTTGAGCTGAAGACGCTTGGAGGAAGGAACGGCCATGCTGCGCTATAGAGACATCCCCGTTTTCGCCAGCGACGCGGCGACCTACAAAGTGGACGGCGTGACCGTGGAGATCGGGCCGCCTCGGATCGTCGCCGCCCAAGACGAGTCGCCCGACGAAGGGACCTTCGTGGCGCCCAGGCTGCGGCGTCTCGGTGGAAGCGTTTATCTGAACTGGTCGTTCGACTGGGACGTGGTGGACCCCAACCTGCCCGACAGGCCCAATGGCCGCGTCAGCGACGATGGTGGCGTGACGTGGAGGAAGCAGACCGCGCTCATGCCGGCCGGGCCCGTGTTTCAGACCGGCGAGCGCGAAGTGACGTGTTGGTTCCGCAACGCGTTCGAGATTCCCGGACGCCCCGGCGTCTACAAGGTCCCGACCTGGCGTTCGCCGGACTTGGGCCGGACGTGGTTCGACGTTGCGCCGACGGAAGTGGCGTACCCGGGGACCAAGGGCGTGGACATCTACAACCCGCCGGAGGAGTATCGCCGCAACGACGGCAACTACCTGCGCGGCGGGGTGAAGGCGTCGCCGCCCGCGTACTTGGAGGCGCACTTCAGCGAGCTTTCACGCCAGCGGCTTATGACGCACTACCCGATCCACCCCCAAGCCGTGGACCCGGACGGCGCGCTCCACAGC
>CAYYEE010000501.1:0-3708 GCA_964470775.1 uncultured Planctomycetota bacterium
ATTGAACAGGGCAACGCGGGCTGGGGCACGACGCTGCTTTCGCGGTTGACAGGCCTGGGCATTGACGTGGACCGCGCCAACGCGGGCGCCGCGGCTGGCCGCGAGGCCCAGGCGGCCTTTCAGAATCGCACGGCGTTCGATGCGGGCCGCGAGACGGAGTTCGTGGCCATCATCGAGCGCAACGTGGCCGCGTACCGGCAGATCGTGGCGGCGCAGAAGGCCGTGGCCGATTCCATCCAGGACACGACGGACCGGATCAAGAGCGCGGGCGAGGCGTTCCTGGAGAAGTACCGGACCCCGGAGGAGAAGCTGGCCGAGCGCCAGGCTGCGGCGGCGCGGCTGCTGGACAAGCGCGACGTGCTGGCGAATCCGGAGTCGTACAAGCTCGACGACGCCACGCTCAAGAGGCTGAACGAGATCTCCGACCCGGCCCAGCGCGCCATGCAGACCCAGGTGGAGCTTGCGCGCAAGGCCAGGGACGTGGAGCAGGAACGCTTGCGCGTGATCCAGGACCTGCACGCGGCGCGCCTGGCCGAGGGCGACGCGCAGATCGCGCTGCTGGACAAGGAGAAGGAGCGCTTTGAGGCCGAGCGCCGCAGGACCGAGGAAATCCGCCGCCAGAACGCCTCCTATGCCGAGCAGATCGCGCTCATGTCCCCGGCCGAGCGCGCGCGCGCCAAGGCGGTGAAGGAGTGGGTCGGCGAAGACTACTCCCGGTTCGGCCAGCTCAACGAGAGTGACAAACGCCGGCTGATGAATGACCCCTCGTTCAAGAAGGTTTTCGAGGAGAAGTTCCAGCCGCGCATCCTGGCCGAACAGGGCATTGTCCAGCCCGCCGCAGCGCCCGAGCGCGATTGGGAAGCGGAGAAGGCGGCCAAGGCCAAGGCGATTAAGGAGCAGGCGGACGCGGAGGCCACGGCGGGCGTGGCCGGCGTCAAGGCGGGCCAGGGCGAGTACGCCAAGCAGGCCAAGGCGGTCGAGGAGGGCATGATCGCGGCCCTGGCCAAGTGGCAGAAGGACAACTTCAAGCCCGGCGACAAGACAGCGGAAACCAAGGTGGACATCGGCAACATCGAAATCCTGCTCAAACTGGACGAGTCGGGCGAATTGACGGAGCGGATCAGCGCGGCGGTTCGCTCGGCGGAGACCTTGATCGTCAAACACGTCATGGAGCGCGTGCGCCTGGAGCATGCGGCGAACGGATGAGCCAGCTCAAGTACAACAGCTACGTTTTCAGCCCCACGCCGGCCCTGGTCATTGACCAGGAGCCCCTGGGCAATCCGGACGGCCCGCAGCAGGCCGTGCGCGAGACCTGGCGCATCCGCGGCGCGCTGCTGGGCGATCAGGCCGCGCTCATCACCGCCGCCGCCGCGCTCGACGCCGCCTTTGCCGCCAACGGCGGCGACCTGACCCTCTACGCCAACGACGGCGTGACCGTGCTGCGGCAGCTGCTCAACTCCGGCTGCCCCGGCGGCACGCATGTGGTCAAGGCGCCCGCCTACCCGGACGTGGACAAGGCGGCGTGGGCTACGCATCTGCCTTACGAGCTCGCCGTATCAGGCGTGCGCATCCGCGCGGACGCGCCCAACAGCACGGCCTGGGGCAGCAAGGTCACGTCCACGGCCACCGACGCGCAGGGGCAGGTCATCACGCGCGTCAGCGGCAAGTACAGCGGCCCCGGCGCGCAAGACGCGGCGAACGCAGCCAAGCTCACGAGCGGCGTGGTCGTGGTCAGCGAGGAGCAATCCGTATCCGCCGAGGACGCCAGCGTCAGCTTCAACTACGAGTACGTCTCCACCGACAGCCGCGAGGTTATCAGCTTCGTCGAGACGGTGACGATGAACGAGGACTTTTCCACCAAGGTGTTCCGCAAGGTCTTGGGCGGAGCGGCGCCTGCGCGCCAGACCACGGTGCTCAACGAGGTGACCGCCACGCAGGAAGGCAGCGCCGTTGGCCGTAGCGGATATCCGGCCATCCCCGGCCCGCTGTGGAGCCCGGCCGATTACGCCGCGCCGCCGGTCATAAGCTACGAATGCCCCGAGCGCGCGCCCGGCGGCCTCATCCGTTACAAGGTCCGCTGGCGCTACGCCTATGCCTGGTCGAGCACGGTTGTCAGCGGACCGATCAAGGAGCCCAATAATCCGCCGGCGTAACGGCGGACGGCCAAATCAGCCACAGATGAACACAGATGGACACAGATAGGACGGACGGCAACGGAGGCTGACCATGAAGATCATGAAGAACCATGAAGGAGGCAGGCATGAGCTTCGCCAGCCGTTTCTTCGTGTATCGTCGTGCCCTTCGTGGTTTTCCATCCTCCGTCGTCCGCCGTTGATCTGTGCCGTTTCTGTCCTTTGGACCTGAACCATGGCCTTTGTGGACGCGACATTCGCGGGAGTGCACGCCGACGCCTCGGCCGGCGACGCCAGCTTTACGCTGGGTCTTGGGCCGGCGCCGTCGTCTGGCCAGGTCTGCCTGGCCGGCGTGGGCCACAGCATGTCATCGGGCGACCTGGTCTTCAGCGACGGCAACGGCGGCAGCGTCACCATTGCCAACCTGACCGTGGCCGAACGCACGGAGCACGACGGACCGGACGGCCAGTTCACGCGGATCATGCTGAAGGACCGGCGCTGGCGCTGGGAGAAGCAGAGCCACGTGACGGGCGAATGGAACAAGCCGGGCGCGGACGGGATCACGATCCCGGCGGCCCTGAGGAGGAGCGCGCGCCAGCTCGTGGCCATGTGCCTGGCGGCCATGGGAGAGACTGGCTATGACGTGACGGCCCTGCCGGACAATTTCTACCCCTACGTCAAGTGGGAGTTCGCGCCCGCGGCCCAGGCCGCCCAGGGGGTTTGTGATCAGTGCCGCTGCGTGCTGACCCTGGCCAGCGACGACACGGCCAAGGTCGTGGCCCTGGGCAGCGGCGCCACGCCGCCGGCTACGGGCCGCGAGCAGGAGGAAACCGGCGTCCGCTACACGGATCAGCCAGACACCTACATCGTGCGCGGCGGCCGGGCCATGATCCAGCGGACCAGCCGCCTCGTCCCCGTGGGTCTGGACACGGACGGCGCGGTCAAGCCCCTGGCCAGCCTGAGCTACTACAGCCAGGCCGCGTCCGCCTACGGCGGTTCATTCATCAAGGCGATCAACGGCGGGTTCTACGCGCTCAAGGAGACGGCGCCGGAGGTATTCAAGGCGGCCGAGCAGAGCTGCGGGCTGTGGTTCCGGCTGCCGGACGCGGAGCGGGTCTACCTGCCCGTGCTGTCAAGCATCTGCGAGACCGCGACCGAGGACGGCGCGCCGACCTGGCGCAGGCCCTATTGCCTCAGCGACGCGCTGTACCTGAAGCGGCCTGACGGCATGTTTGAGGCCCAGGGCTCGGGCGAGGTGGGCGCGTCGTGGGACTTGGACGCGGAGCGGGGCATCGTGAAGATGAAGGAGCCGCCGTGGGCGGACGCGGGCGGCGCGGCCCTGGCCGCCATTGACCTGGTATGGGCCAGCGAAAGCCGGCAGGACGATGGCAGCGTGAAGGACGAGGACTACTACACCTACGTCAGCGGGACCGGCCCGGCCGAGCGCGTCGAATGCGCGGAGTGGCTGGTGTTGCGCGGCGTCGTCGTCGAAGGCGAACCGGACTGGATCAACAAATCCGAACTGGACGCCGTGGCCGCGCAACTGGTGGCCCTGATCCAGGAAACGGGCGAGACC
>CAYYEE010000502.1:0-3705 GCA_964470775.1 uncultured Planctomycetota bacterium
GCCCCTGGCGCCTCGGCGAACTGCGCCGCCTGCCCGCCATGCAGGTGGAGCAAACCGCGCCTGGACGCAGGCGCATCTACTACGAAAACGAACCCCTCGAAGGCCGCCCCACCCGCGTTTACGCCTGCTACGCCTGCCCCCCCGGCGCCAGGGAAAAGCTCCCCGCCATGGTCCTCATCCACGGCGGCGGGGGACGCGCCTTCCCCGAGTGGACCGAGCTGTGGGCCGGCCGCGGATACGCCGCCATCGCCATGGACCTCGGCGGCAAAGACCACAACGGCCAGTCCTTCGACGGCTCCGGACCGGGCCAGGACCACACCGACAAGTTCGACGCCATCGCGCGCGGCGTGGAACACGCCTGGCCCTACCACGCCGTCGCCGCCGTCCTCCGCGCCACAACCGTCCTCGCCGCCCAGCCCGAAGTGGACCCAGCCCGGATCGGCGCCACGGGCATCTCCTGGGGCGGCTACCTCGCCAGCCTTGTCGCCGGCCTCGACGACCGCCTCCGCTTCTCCATCCCCGTTTACGGCTGCGGCTTCCTGGGCCACAACAGCGCCTGGCTGCCCAACTTCGCCAGCCTCGGCCCCTCCCTCGCCAAGCTCTGGCTCGACCACTTCGACCCCTCCGTCTACCTCCCCCGCGCCCGCTGCCCCATGTTCTGGGTCACCGGGACCAACGACTTCGCCTATCCCCTGGACAGCCATCGCATGAGCTGCCGCGCCGCGCCCGGACCTCGGACCCTGCGCGTCACCGTCAAAATGCCCCACGGCCACAGCTCCGGCTGGGCTCCCGCGGAGATCGGCCTTTTCGCCGACAGCCTCCTCAAAGGCGGCCGCCCCCTGCCGCGCCTCGGCCCCCTCCAGGTCAGCGACGGCGCCGTCGAGACCTCCTTCGACGCCGACGTCCCCCTCTTTAAGGCCCAACTCCACAACACCACGGACACCGGCCCCTGGCAAACCAGGAATTGGGCCACGGTCCCCGCCGAGATCATCGGCAACCGCGTCCGCGCCACGCTGCCGCCCCAGCGTCCCCTTGTGGCTTTCCTCACCGTCACGGACTCGCGCCAGGCCACGGTCAGCACGGAATACGAAGAGATACTCTGAAAGGCCACTCCATGCCCCTAACCCGCCGCGAGAACTTCCTGCGCAACGTCCGTTTCCAGGGCCCCGAGTACACCCCCTGCCGTGTCGTCATCAACATGGCCAGTTGGGATCTCTGGCGCGAAAAGATGGAAGAAGTCGTCCTCCGCCACCCCATCCTCTTCCCCAGCTACCGCAAAGGCCAAATGAACTTCAACAACCTCACCTTCGCCCCTGGCTACCGCAAGGATGAAGACTTCGTGGACGCTTGGGGCTGCACTTGGCGCTCCACGGTCAACGGCATCGAGGGTGTCGTCATTGGCTCGCCCCTCGAAGACTGGGCCAAGCTCGAAACCTGGCAAGCGCCCGACGGACTCAAGACCGCGGACCGCGGCCCCATTGATTGGGACGCCATCCGCAAAGCCACGGCCGCCGCCAAGGCCCGCGGGGACCTCACCTCCGGCAGCCTGCCCCACGGCTTCTTCTTCATGCGCCTCACCTATCTGCGCGGATTCGAGAACCTCCTCACGGACCTCATCGAGGAACCCCCGCAGCTCGCCCGACTCATCGAGCAGATTGACCGCCACAACATCGCCGTGGTTCAGCAGTATATTGACATGGGCGTGGACGTGATGGAGCTTGGCGAAGACCTCGGTACCCAGACCTCCTCCGTCATCTCGCCCGCCATGTTCAAGAAGTTCTGCGTCCCCTCTTACAAACGCCTCACCGAACCCATCAAAGCCGCTGGCATCATTGTCTCCCTCCACTCCGACGGCTACATCCTCGACCTCATGGACGAATTCGCCTCCTGCGGCATGGACATCGTCAACCCCCAGGACCTCGTCAACGGCATTGACAACATCGCCCGCGTCTGCAAAAACCGCTTCTGCATCCGCCTCGACGTGGACCGCCAGAAGATCGTCCCCTTCGGCACACGCAAAGAGATCGAGGACCTCATCGCCGAAGGCGTGCGCAAGCTCGGCTCCCCCCGCGGCGGCCTCGAACTCATCTGCGGCATCTACCCACCCACCCCGCCCGAAAACGTGGACGCCGTGTGCTGCGCCATGGAAAAGTACCGCACGTGGTGGTTTGACGGGCGGGGAAGGGAATAGCTGAGTGGCGCGAGCCCGCCCTTGGAACAGAGGGCTGATCGCCACCGCCCACAGGCAACGTTCACCATACGGATGACAACATGAAGACTGTTTCACCCCGGGACCGCGAGCATCTGAGGCGGAGGGCGCAGATACATCTTGAGTTCGCGAATTCCTCGAAGAACGAGATCATTCTGAAGAAATGGCGGGCGCAAGCGCAAGGCCGCCGCGAAGCCCCGCCCGTCAGGCTGCTTTTCTCCAATTTCCGCCACGAGGTCATCACCCCGCGCCTGCAATGCGAAGGCGAGCGGGCGCGCCAGATGGAAGCGGCTCTGCTTGGCAGTCTGGTGGGGCGCGAGCTGTTCGACGACGACACGCCCATCTCGCCGACCTTCGACATGACGTGGCGCACACACGTCCGGCCGTTCGGCGCCCAGCCCGTGATGACGCGAGCCCAAGGCCCCAACCCGCAAGGGTTTCACATTGACCCGGTCATCAACGACCTGGCCTCGGAGCTGGACAAGCTTCGCGGCGGATCATTTGGGGTTGACCGGCAGGAGACCGCGCGTTGGCGCGAGTTTGCGGAAGAGGTTCTGGGCGACATTCTGCCCGTGCGCATGGTCATGGGCAGCCTGCCGGGGAGCATCACCAACCCGCTCGTGCACCTAATGGGCATGGAAGCCTACTACACGGCCATTCTCGACTGCCCTGACGTGGTTCACGAGGCCATGGAGATGGCGACGCAGGTCTACGAAAGGTACTACGACTTTCTCGAAAAAGAGCAACTGCTGCTGCCAACAAACGGCATCAGCCCCCTGGCCCAGGAATCTTTCGCCTTCACGGACGAACTCCCCGGCGACAAGGTAACGCGGACAACGGAGTGCTGGGGCTTCCTCGAATCGCAGGAAACCACGGCCGTCTCGCCCGAGACCTACGGCGAGTTCGTCTATCCGTACCAGCAACGCCTGGCAGATCGCTTCGGCCTGCTCTCCTACGGCTGTTGCGAACGCGTAGACACCATCTGGCCCAACTACCTGTCAAGATGGCCCAAACTGCGCAAACTCTCCGTCTCCCCATTCAACAACGAACCTCGCATCGGCGAGTTCCTGCGGGGCAGCCGGGTCGTTTACTACTGCAAACCGCGCGCGGAATTCGTGACCTGCCCCGGGCCGCTCAACGACGAAGCCATCACCGCGTACTTCAAGGGAGTCTGCGAGGCGGCAAGCGGCTGTCTCTTCGAAATCGCTCAACGGGAAGTCGGCACGATCTTTGGCGATATCGAGCGGGGCCGCCACTATGTGCGTCTGGCCAGAGAAGCCGTCGACCGATACTGGCGCCCCTGACGGCTCACTCTGACACACTTGGTGCGCTGTCCCAGAAACGCCTTGCATTTCTGGGACCAAAGCTATTTTTTAGGCGCAACATCAGTGTGGTGTTTCGGAAATGCCTTGCATTTCCGAAACACCACAGGGCGGGCTAGCTCGATACTTTAGACGCGTCAAGCGCCGGGTTTGTGTCATGTAGTGTTTCAGAGA
>CAYYEE010000503.1:0-3685 GCA_964470775.1 uncultured Planctomycetota bacterium
CCCTCCTGTCGCTCCCCCACAATCTCCGCCGTGAACACCAGCGTCTCCGTCTCCGGATCCCGCCACGCGTCCGGCGCCAGCCCCGCCTTGTGCGAGCAGCAATACGACAAGAACTCCTCCTTGCTCCACCCCTGTTCCAGCGCCACCTGCGGCAAGAAGCACCCCTGCCTCCCCCCGCGCCGAATATAGATCCCGTGCTTCCCCAGCTCGATCTTCAGCGGATCATCAATGCGCTCCAGCGGACTCAGCACGCTGATCTCGATATCAATCTCCGGCAGTTCCTCAATCGTCACGCGGTCGTCCACGAACCGCGGGTCCTCTGTCGCCGACGCCCGCGCCAGCTCGTTCACCAGCTCGCACAGAGGCGCCCGCGACACGAAGTGCCCCAGGCACCCGCGCAAACGGCCGTGGTTCTTGAGCGTCACAAACGCCCCGCAACGCGCCGTCAACTCAGGGTCCGTCTCCGACACCTCGGGCAGGGGCCGCCCCGTCACCGCGGCCTCCACGCTGCGCCGAGCAATCGCCAGCAGCTTGCGACGGTTCTCAGGAGACATCGCTTCCCTCTTATTCCGGCCGCGCCGGCTCCCCGCGCCCCCGCGCGCGCTTCCCCAGAACCTCCGTGCCCAGCGCCCCGCCCAGACCCAGCGCCAGCGCCGCCGCGCACGCCCCAAACTCCCCCCACGACTCCGGCAAGCGCTGCGGCGCCGTAGCCACCTTGATGTCCTTCTTCACCGCCGTCCCCCGTCCCTTCACCTCCGCACCGGCCCCAAAATCCTTGAACGGCCACAACGCCCAAAACGACCCCAGCACCAGCCCGATCAAAAACGCCAGCGTCGCCGAACGCCAACGCGCCAGAATGAAGTTCAAGAACCGCGCGAACGCCAGCAACCCCGCCACGCACCCCAGCCCAAAGCACGCCAGCCACAGTATCGAAAGCGGCGCCAGCTCGTTCAAATGAATAAGAATCTTGGGATATTCGCCCAGCGCCAGCAACACGAACGACCCGCTGATCCCCGGCAGAATCATCGCGCAAATGCCGATCACCCCGTCCACAAACGCCACGGCAAGCTGCTGCGCGTTCACCACCGCCTGCACGGGCTTGCCCTCGCGAAACGCCAGCGACACGCCCACCGTCAGCGCAATCCCCGGCAACAGCCACAACAAGTCCCGGACGCGCCGCCGGTACATCATCCCCCACGGCACGGCCAGCGACGGAATAATCAGCCCCAGAAAGAACGACAGCGTCACGCCCGGGTGCTCCACCAACAGCCATTCCAGCAAATGGCTGCAGACCTTGATCGCCGCCACTGCCCCAATCCCCACGCGCATCAAAAACCACATGTCCGTCCGCCGCCACTCCTCCGCGAACGCCCGCCGCGCCTCTGGCCGGAATCCCCCCAGCGCCAGCCCCAAGAACACCTTGGCCGTGCGCCAGCCCAGCTTGTTCAGAGCCCCCACCAGCCGCTCGAAAAGCCCCAGCGTCAGCGCAAACGTCCCCCCGCTCACACCGGGAATAATGTTCGCCACGCCGATAAGAAACCCCTTCAGCAGCAGCAACACCGTTCCCCCGTCCCTCTTGCCCTCGCCCGCGGCTCCGCTCACGCAAATCTCCTCTTCCGACGCGCAAGCCGGCCGCGCGCCGCCCAAGCCAGACACACTCCGCCCCCCGGCTCATGCAATGGGGGCGCGCCACGGACAGACACAAAACCTCCAACCCAGGACGCCAGCCCCTGCCCGGCCGTCCTGACCTCCCGCGGCAGCCGTGACTATAGCAACGCCTCCCCCCCCCGGTCAAGCGGACCGCCGCGCGCCCCCATGCGGCCCGTCCATCCCATGCCCCGGCGCCCGCACGTCAATCCCCCACCTCCTCTCGCGCCGCCGCAACGCACTCCATCAACTCGTCCATCGCCGCCTCGGTCATAAAAGGCGACATCACGTACGACTTCAGTGCCGCGATCGGCTCCCCGCACGCCGCCATCCGGTACCGGCTCGTCAGCGACACGTCAAACCCCTGCCCAGACTCCATCTGCCTCAGCAGGACCGCCGACACGCGCCGGTTATACTCGTTGTGCCGCCGCAACTGCTCCGCCTTGTCCGGCCGCCGCGACTCCTCCAGATACGCCGCCCGCGCGTCCACTCCGTCCGGGTACACGCGGAACAGCGTCACCGGCCCGTAGTTGTAGTCGTTCACCAGCCGCGCGAACGGCGCCTTCTCCAGCCGCGCGCGCAGCCGCTCCGCCAGCGTCACGATGTGCCCCAGCAGCGCCCGATAGCCCTCCTTGCCCAGACACCGCAGATTCGCCAGCGCCGCCAGCGCCCCCCCGCCGCCCCGCGACGTCTCCAGCGTAAAGATCGCCGGGTGACGATGGCCGAAGTGGAACAAATACGGCATCTCGCCCGGCGCCCGCGAAATCGAATCCAGGTCCGCCCGGTTCTTCACCAGCAACAGCGAAGAAATGTACGAGCAATACCCCGTCTTGTGGAAATCCAGCCCCACCGAATCCGCCATCCCCATCGCCCGCAGATGCGCCCCCGTGTCCCACAGACACCGCAACGTCCGCTCCGAAAACTTCATCGGATTCCCGTCAAAATCGTAATCGTTGAACACCGACCACGCCCACCCGATGGCCGCGTCCGCGTGCACGTGCGGCTTGTAGTCCAGGTGGTACTCCGCCGCCAGCCGGTCGCGCAACCGCACGATGAACCCCACATTGTCCACCCCGAACGCGTCCGTGCTGCCCATCGTCGCCACAATGTACGCCACACGCTCCCCGTTCTCCAGCAGCCGGCGCAGCGTGTCCTCCAGCTCCTGCAAGCCCATCGAGTTGTCGCTGTCCGTCGCCACGGTCACAACGCTATCCGCCCCCAGCCCCAGCCACCCCGCCGCCGTGATGCTCGCCGAGTGCGCCACGTCCGAACAGACCAGCTTCATCGGCCCGTTCAGCCCCTTGCGAAACGCCCCGGCTTGCGCCTTCTCCACGCCCAGCTTCACGCCATAGAGAATCGTCCCCGATCCCCCATACGTAAATACGCCCGTGGACACCTTGGGGTCATAGCCGATCAAACGGCCGCACATCGCCGACACCTCGACCTCGGCCAGGCTCAGCCGCTGACTCGTCTCGTCCGACACCAGGTTCGGGTTATAGATGGAGCAGAACAGATTCCCCGCGATGGACGGAATGCTCGGCGGCGGCCCCACGTTCTCCATGGTGTGCGGATGCCCCCAGATCACCATCCCGTTCAAGTACTCCGCCGCCTCCGTGATCGCGTCCTCCGCGCGAACCATGCGCTCCGGCGTCGCCGCCGCCTGCGCCTGTTCATAGTCCAGCGGCGCCCGAATTCCCAGATACGGCCGCCGTGTCTTCAGCGCGTCAATCCGCTCCAGCCCCATGGCGATGGCGTCCACGAACTCCCGGTCCCGCGCCGCATCCGACACCGGCGCCGGGAACAGCCGCCGCACCTTGTCCATCACCGCCGACCAGTGCTGCCCCGTATGCCCCGCGGCCGGCGCCGCCCCGCATGACCCCGGCCCCGCCATCTCCAGCATCCCCGCCAGCCGCAGCGTCTCCTCCGCGCGCTCCGAAAGCGACGCCAGCCGCAGCGGCGCCGCCCCCCCCCTCGCCTTGCCTGCCGTCCGCCCCGCCTCCTTGAAGAGAAACAACAGCGCCCGGATGCCCGCGCTCGA
>CAYYEE010000504.1:0-3675 GCA_964470775.1 uncultured Planctomycetota bacterium
ATCCCGCCGTTGGCGGGCTGAGGCGCCATGTCACCGCCGACGCGGTGTCTTTTTCAACGGGCCGTTAGCGCCCAAGTTCGCCATGCCGTTGCGACGCAGCGCAGCAAGGATCACTTCCCAAACGCCCACTCGCCGAAGTTCTCCGCCTCGGTGAAGACCTGCTCCACCGAGTTCCAGACGCTGAACTCGCGCAAGCGGTGCAGCGTGCGGCCCATGTTCGCGCGCCACGTGGCGCCCGAGGGCGCGTCAACGCCCAGCGACGCGAACGGCACGGCGATCTCCACGGTCCAGCGGTCCTTTGCCCGCTTCACGGCGCTCCGCCACTCGATGTTCGGCGTCGCATTCGCCTTGTAACCGTCCCACTGCACGTTCGCCGGCGTCACCGCCAGATGCCAGTCCTTGCCCTTCTCGGCCGTGGGGTTGAAGAACAGCTCGACTGTGTTGTTCGCGAACACCTTGCGCGATTCGTCGCGCTTTGCCTCGGTGACCGTCATCTCGCCTGCCTTGTCGTCCATGCATTCGAAAGCCACGTACAGCGCCTTGGCGTCATAGGTGACGCGGGCCGTGGTGGGCTGCGTGGGCGCCCTGCGCGAACCGGCGAGACGGAAGTCCTCAGCCTTTGCCGCCTTAGCCCAGGCCGCGTCGTCCAGGTCGCCGTCCACAACCGGCGCCGCCACCCCATCGGGCAGGCGCGCAATCACCAACCGCCGCAGCTCCGGCGCCCACAGCGGCGCGATGATCGTCTTCCCTTTCGTGTCCGCCGCTAAAGCCAGCGACCCTTCGCGTGACTTCAAGAACGCCTCGTAGTCAGCGTCCGTGCGGTAGAAAACCGACTTCTCAGGGTTCTGAAGCAGATCCACCTTGCGCAGTTGATAGTGGAACACGACCATGTTGTCTCCGAACATCTCGATACGCTTGCGCTGCGCCTCCTCCTTGGCCGCCTTCATCGCCTCCAGGTAGAGCGACTCGATCTCAGCCATGCGCGGCAGATGCACGTGACGGATGAGCTCGTAGGTCACGTCGAAGTTGCTGCCGCGATACTCCACCGGCTCCACGTTGATCTTGTAGTCCTTCATGGCCGCGTCGAGCATCCGGTAGACCTTGTCCATGGAAGACCAGCCCTCCCCATAGGCCAGCCTCAGATACTCCGCGTACGTGGCGTCCACGTCCGTTGCCGCGTCCCACTCCAGCTTGGCGAACAAGTAGTTGTGCAGCCCAGCGTAGCCCCAAGCCGCGGAACTGGCGAGCATGATCGAGTTGAAGCCATACTTCTTAAGCAGAGGAAACTCCAGCTTCAGGATTTCGAGACCCGGCCCATAGGGCGCGCCGCTCTCCGACCGCACCCAGCTCCCCCAGTGTCCATATCCGATGTCCTTGGCCATGCCAGACCATGTGGAAAGCAACTTCTCATACTCATTGCGATAGGCCGGCTTGAACAGCCCGAACCCGTAGTAGTTGAGCGGAAACAGGCTGAGATGGACATTCGGCTCCATCTGAACCGGTTTGCTGGGGGGATAGGTGTAGTTGTAATAGACGTAGCCGTTCAGCGTCACGTCCGGCCGCTTGGCCGCGACGAGCTTGGCCACGTCGTTGTAGAACTTCAGAATGGCGCGTGTGTGGCTAGCCTTGCCGTGCCAGTCCTTCTCGATGAGTGTCTTGCACTTGGCGCACTCACAGAACCCGCCACCGTCGCTGGGCGAGATACTCGCCTGGTTCCACTCCGGCCGATCCTTCAGCCACTCCAGAACTCCATCGGCTATCATCGCCACGGCGCCGGGCTGGCTCGTGCAAATCTTGTCGTCGTCCCCGCTGACGGCCAAATACTCAGGATGCGCCTTGACGACCTCCTTCTTTATGTACCACGGCCAGGAGTGCGTAACCATAACCAACCGGGAGCACGCCGTGTTCGCCGTGTGCGAAAACCCGCTCACCTTGTGCCGCATCAACCACTCCTGCACAACCGGCGTCCGGTTCACGACGTGCAGTTGACGGAACTGGAACGACGGCCCTTCGCGCAGGTTCATGTCGCCAACAACCAGGCTGTCACGCTTGGGGATCACCTCGCCAGCTTCGCCGGGCATGAGCCAACGAACGCCCAGCGCTTTTTCGAGAAAGGTGTATACGCCGAACTGCGTGCCGCGGCTGAAGCCCATCCGCGCGGTGCGCTGACCGTCCGGAGTGTCGCGTCCCGCGATGTAGACGCTGCCCCCTCTGACAACGATGACGTAGTTCTCCTCGGGAAGTTGCGCGGCATGCACGCCTGCGGCGCGGGCTGCCGCGTTGTCGCCAAGACAGATCATGCCCGCGCGCGGCTTGTCGCTGATCGGCAAGGTGACGCCGGTTGCGATCCGGACAGCACGCTGAAGCTCACGCGCGCCGGCCTTGACCGACTCCGGAGCCTTGGGGTCGAAGTAGATCACCCCCTTGGCCGCGCCCTTCGATACAATCTCCACCCCTCCTTCCTGAGCCACAGCCGCCAACTGCCACGCGACCACCGCAGCGCACATCAGCACCGTTCTCATCATTGCTCACATCCTCCGCTGGCCTATCTTCCCAGTACAATTTTCGTGCGGTATGTAAACTATACACCAAAAGTGAAAACATGTCAAAATGAGAACGCGACAGCGTCTTCAAAACTTAGCGCGCCTTGTCAGCGGATGATCAGCGGAGCGCGGACAACCCATGTCTCTTCGCGCGCGCACGCGCCCTGGCGGCAGGGCTGCGCCAACAGGGCCAACGCCAGGTCCGCCTGTCCAAGCGGGGCATCGCGATTCACAGCGACTTGGCATACGATGTCAGACCGCCCCTCCAATGCGCCCTGCCCCGCCGGAAAGGCCGCGGCCACGAGGCGGCCAGGGAAACCGGGCTCAAGTTCGACACGGCTCGGCGCCAAACGTCCGTCCACAGGCTGGTCCGTGTTGATCCGCCATCCCGGCGCGACGCACGCGCGCAACGTGACAACAAATGTCTGGCCTGGCGAGACGCGCGCGGGCACGCCTGTCAACTCCACGGACAGCGGCGCCAGGCCCGCGCCCGACGTCGCGCCGGCGTCTAAAGCGTCCGCCGCGTCCAACGCCATCTCCTGGGCCAGGACCAACGCCGTGGCCGCCAGCGGCGCCCGATTGATCACGTCTCCACACGCCGCCACCGTGTCCAGCGCCAAGCGCAAGAACTCCCGCCGGCCCGTCCGCGCAAAGAGCCTGGCCGCGACGCGCGCCATTGCGCCGTTGCCGGAAGGAACCGCCTGGTCAAAAGCGGGCTTCATCCGCGTCAAGACGTCGTCGTGATCGCGCGCCGACAGATAGAACCCACCCCCGTCCTCAGCGCTGAACAGCCGCCGCGCCTCGGTCAACAACCCCCCGGCCTCCGCGGACCAGCGGTCCTCCCCTGCCGCCTCGGCCAAGTCCAACAGCCCATCCGCCAACAACGCATAGTCGTCAAGGTAACCCTTCACGCGCGCTTGCCCTGCCCGCCACGCGCGCATCAGCCTCCCGTCAAGGCGCATCCGCGACAAACAGAACTCGGCCGCTTGTCGCGCGGCATCAAGGTAGGCCGGCCTGCCAAGCGCCTTGCCGCAAAAAGCCAGCGCGCCCAAGGCAAGGCCATTCCACGATGCCAGCCGCTTGTCGTCCTTGTGCGGTCTGGGACGCTGGTCGCGTCTCACCAGCAGGCGCG
>CAYYEE010000505.1:0-3674 GCA_964470775.1 uncultured Planctomycetota bacterium
CATTCACCTGGTGGACCCGGAGGACCGCGGCAAGCCGGCCAAGCTGGAGAAGCAGTGGATTGACATCGGCGCCAAGGACCGCGCCGACGCGGAGAAGGCCGTGGCTATCGGCGATTCGATCACGTTCGACACGCGCATGGCCGAGCTGCGCAACGGCCTGGCCACCTCGCGCGCGATGGATAACCGGGTGGGCGTCTTCTGCGTGGTGGAGACGGCGCGCCGTTTGAGTGGCAAGAAGCTGGGCGTGGCCTTGTACGTGGCGTCGAGCGTGCAGGAGGAGCTGGGCCTGCGCGGCGCCAAAATGACCGCGTTCGGTATTGATCCGCACGTCGGTATCGCGGTGGACGTGGGTTTCGCGGCGGACTATCCAGAGATCGACAAAAAGATGGTGGGCGAACTGGCGGTGGGCAAGGGTCCGGCTTTGACGCGCGGTCCCAGCTTCAACCCCAGGCTCTATCGCCATCTGGAGAAGACGGCCAAGAAGCAGAAGATTCCCTTTCAGATTCAGGCCGAAGCGCCGCGCGGCGGCACCAACGCGCACGCCTTCCAGCTTAACCGCGCCGGCGCGGCGGCCGCCTTGATCAGCATCCCCAACCGTTACATGCACAGCGTAGCCGAGGTCTGCTCGCTGGATGACCTGGACGGCTGTGTGGAACTGCTGGTCCATGCCGTTCTGAGCATGGACGGCCGCATGGACTTCACGCCGTGAGCGTGACCGCCGTTTTGGCTGGAGCCGCTGTCTGAGGAGACGCGCCGGCATGGCCATTTCGCTGATTCGCAAGCGCGACGGCCGCTCCGAGCCGTTTGACGCGGGGCGGATAGAGCGGGCGATCGCCGCGGCCGAGAGGGCTCTTGGCCGCCAGACGCCCTCGCGCGCCGCTGAGCTGGCCCGGGAGGTCGTTGCGCGCCTTGAGGCGGCCGGCGGCGAGCCGCCCACGGTGGAGCGCGTTCAGGATGTTGTCGAGTCCACGCTGATTGACGCAAAGGACACGGAGCTCGCCAAGGCGTACATTCTGTATCGCCGCGCTCACACGGAGATGCGGCTGGCCAAGGCGGCTCTGGGCGTGCATGACGACCTGAAGCTGACCCTCAACGCCATTCGCGTGCTGGAAAGGCGCTACCTGCGCAAGGACAGCGACGGACAGGTGGTGGAGACGCCGACGGAGATGTTCCGCCGCGTGGCCAAGGCGGCGGCGCAGGCGGAGGCGGGCATTGGGGCCGCGGGGCGGCGCGAGGACGAGTTCTTCGCGTTGATGAGCTCGCTCGACTTCCTGCCCAACTCGCCGACGCTGATGAACGCGGGCACGCCGATGGCGCAGCTGTCGGCGTGCTTCGTGCTGCCCGTACCCGACTCGCTTGAGGGCATCTTCGAGACGCTCAAGAACATGGCGGTCATTCATCAGAGTGGCGGCGGCACGGGGTTCAACTTCTCTCGCTTGCGGCCGCGGGGGGCCGTGGTGCGCTCCACGGGCGGCGCGGCTTCTGGGCCGGTGTCGTTCATGGAGGTGTTTGACAAGGCCACGGAGGTCATCCGCCAGGCCGGGCGGCGTCGCGGAGCCAACATGGCTATTCTGGACGCGACGCATCCGGACTGTCTGGACTTCGTTCGCAGCAAGGAAGGGCTGGACCGGCTGACGAACTTCAATATTTCCGTGGGCGTGACGGACGCTTTCATGCGGGCTGCCCGCGAAGGAGCCATGTATGACCTGCTTGACCCTCGCTCGGGCGAGCCGGTGGGCCGGCGGAACGCGGCGGACATGCTTGCGGCCATTGCGGAGGCGGCCTGGCAGTGCGGAGATCCGGGGCTGGTTTTCCTCGACGCCATCGAGCGGGGCAACCCGGTCCCTGGTCTGGGGCGCATCACCGCCACCAACCCCTGTGGGGAGCAGCCGCTGCTGGACTACGAGTCCTGTAACCTGGGCAGTCTTAACCTTCCCCGGTTCGTCAAGGACGGGGGCCTGGACGAGGAGCGTCTGGGCAAGGCGGTGGACACGGCTGTGCGCTTTCTGGACAACATCATCGAGGTCAATCGGTTTCCCATTGAAAAGATTGGCGAAGCCACGCGGCGGACGCGCAAGATCGGCCTGGGCGTCATGGGGTTCGCGGACATGCTCTATCGTCTGGACATCGCCTACAACAGCGAGGCGGCGGTGGAACTGGCTGGCCGAGTGATGGCGTTCATTACCCAGCGTGCACGGCAGGCGTCGGCGCGGCTGGCCGAGGAGAGGGGCTCTTTTCCGGCGATCGGGGAGAGTGTGTGGCCTGGACGGGGATGGCCCCGGCTGCGCAACGCCACGGTGACGACCGTGGCGCCCACGGGTACGATCAGCCTCATTGCCGGGGTGTCGAGCGGGATTGAGCCGGTCTTTGCGCTGCGGTCGTGGCGGACCATGGCTGAGGGCGCGCGCCTTGTGGAGACGCACCCGGAGTATCTTCGCCGCGCCCGGATGGCGGGGTGGAGCGAGGAGAAGGCGCTTTCCATGTGCGGGGCGGACGGCAGCCTTCAGCGCTGCGCGGACGCGCCGGAACCTCTGCGGCGCACGCTGGTGGTGGCGCGCGACATCGGCGTGGAATGGCACATCCGCATTCAAGTCGCTTTTCAGCGGCATGTGGACAATGGGGTGAGCAAGACCGTGAACCTGCCGGCCAGCGCCACGGTGGAGACGGTGCGCCGGGCGTTTCTGCTGGCTCACGAGATGGGCTGCAAGGGCGTGACCGTGTACCGCGAGGGGTGCCGCCAGGCGGACCTGCTCAACGCGGGGGACGTGGACGGCGCGGCCTGCAACGGCAAGTCGGGGCGGACCGGTTGCAACTGATGGCGCTTCAGGGGCCGGGGCGAAGGTAGAAGGGATTGGCGAAGAGCCAGGGCTGTCCGTTGAGGCTCGCCTCGAAACGATAGACGCCGGGCTGGCGCGCCACAAAGGCCGCCTCATGGTTTTGCCACGTCTGCACGAGGCGGCCGTCGCGGATGAGACGGATTTGGGCAGGCGAAGGGAGCGACACCCTTAAAGTCGCTGGCCCGTCGAAAGTGGCTTCTTCCCCCATATTCAGCGCGCGGCCCTCGGCCGTAACGGCCCAGAAGCGGGCGCCGGTGGAGGGGGCGAGTTCGTCCAGCGCTATGAAGCACCGGCCCTCGGCCAGGGCATTCAGCGCGCGGGCCACGGCGCCGTCGTCGCGGGCTGGGTTGTCAATGAAGAGGTGCGTGCGCAGCGCCTGGAACATGTGGCGGTAAGACATGAACTCCAGGTCGCGCAGGTCGAAACGCCTGGAGTGGCAGTCGATCGCGCCGATGGCGGTGAGGCGGCGTGACCGGGTGGCGCGGTCCCACGCGGCGAGGAGCGATTTGCGCGGGCCGCGCAGCAGGCGGACGGGGCGCCGGAGGGCTTTGAAGGGGTCGAGGCAGCGGCCGTCCAGAACGGACTGGACCCAGTCGTGGGGGTAGGACCAGAGCTCCAGACCGCGCAGGGCGGGGTGGCTCAGATCGGGCCATGGCCTGTGGCGGAGGCCCAACAGGCGGCTGCACACGCCGGCCGGGTGCGCGGCCACATACACACTCAGGATCGCCTGGTGAACAGCATCGCCTGGCGCCAACCCGTCGAGCTCAAAGCGCAGCAGAGCAGACCGCTGGTCTCCGGCGCGCAGGGCGAGCTGTGGATCACTGCCGTAGTTCACGC
>CAYYEE010000506.1:0-3667 GCA_964470775.1 uncultured Planctomycetota bacterium
TGACATCGAGCATGGGCGCCAGGGGCGACGTGGCCAGCTTCGAGTCCACGGTGTACGGCCACACGATCAGGTCCGCCTTGGGGCTGGCCTCGCGCATTCCCGCCATGGCCGCGTCGAGCGTCTCAGCCAGCACGGTGGCTCGGCCGCGCGGCCAGCAGGCCGGGCAGGCTTTGGCCCGATCCTCGTCGAGCCACCAGCAGGTGGTGGGCCGCTCGCCCGCGATGATGTTGATGAAACCGGCAAGGCCGGGCGCCTGGGCAAAGAGGTCGCGCATGACCTCGCGCAGATAGCGCAGCGTGAGCGGCTGCGAGGGGCAGAGATTGCCTCCGCCGCCCGCGATCTCGGGGCGCGCGACCAGAGCCGGGTGGCCCGGCGGCAGCGCGCGAGGCTCGATGCCGAAGAACCACACCTTGACGCCGAACGCCGCGGCCTTGGCGATGAGGCGGCGCAGCTTGTCCAGCCGGCTCTCCGGAGGTCCCAGTTCGGGGATGGCCCTGGACGCGACCAGGTTCCTTAACAGCCCGGCCACCCAAATCCCGTTCACGCCGCAATGCGCCAGCTTGCGCAGGTACTCCTCGGGATAGTAATCGTGGTCGTCTTCGAGCTCCCACCCGGAAAGCCAGCGATAGGGCGCCACGGGCGAGCGCGAGACGCGCGCCTCCAGCGGCGCCCAGCGAGCCCTCTGGCCCAGCGGCAGCGCCGGCGCCCTGCGCAACAGCATCTCGTCCTGGAGCCAGAACACGCCGCGCCTCAGCCCGTCCACGTCGCGCGCCGTCACGACGCATTCCCCGCGGTTGACGCGGATGCCATGCGCCTCCGAGCCTTCGACGGGGCAGCCCTCGGGATTCCGGCGCACAAGCCGCAGCGGATAGCCACTGGGCGTTTCGCGTGTGTCCATGACCACGGTCATGAACTGGCGCAGATCGTCCAGCGCGGCGCCCGCGTGGGGCAGGCCGTCAAAAGCCGCCGCGTCCAGGCGCCAGCCCGGCGCCAGATCGGCCTCCGTGTCCGCCAGGGCTCTGCGTTGCGCGTCGCGCAGCGGCCGCGCGTGCAGAGGCGCGGCGAGTTGGTCGAGAATAGGCTTCAGCTCGCCGGGGAACTCGATCTTTGGGTGCATGACGCCGTTGCTCCTTGCGGCCCGTCCATGCCGCTCAAACCGCTGTCGCCGGAGCGCGGCCGCGCCCGCCCCCTCATTTCGCCCCGGCCGGCTTGGACACGATCCACACAGGCCGCCAGATGCCGCCGGCGCCGCTCTTGTCCTCCACGCGCACCGTGATGCGCAGCTCAGGCTGGCTCCAGTCTATGCAGGGATCAATCCGAATTTCAAACGGCGTGGTCCAGTCGTCGGGCTTGGAGAACACGCGCTCGCCGGCCGGTTTGCCGTTCACGTAAACCCAGCACGACTCGTCCACGGCTCCGAAGTAGAGGAACACCTGCCGGCCCTTGAGGTCCGTGGGCAGCCTTTGCGACGTGGCGTACCAGCCGATGCCGTCGTAGTTCTTGAGCTGCGCCCGCAGCGCCGCGGAAGGAAAGGTCTCGCCGTCGTAGGGGTTCTCCCACGCCGCGTCCGTGCGCAGCATCTCCCACTTCTTCGTCTCCTCGCGCGGCAGCTCCTGCCACTTCTCCTTCAGCCCCACGTCCTTGGGGTCGAGCCGGAAGTTCCACGGCAGCGCGGTGGGGATCCACGGCGGCGGATAGGCCGCCAGCCGCACGGCCGTCTTGAGGCCCGCCATGTCGCCGAAACGTGACTCGGACGCGAAGACGCCGAGCCAGTTCAGGCACAAGTCGTCCTTGTGTTGCTTGCGGAACTCCATCAGCAGCCGCGCGTACTCGAATTTCTTTTCGCCTTTGGATGTGACGGCCAGGAACAACAACCGGCCGTGCTGGGACGCCAGGACAAGCTGGTTGAGCTTGTCGCGCTGCGCGTCCGTGAGAGGTTTTTTCGTGGCCGGCTGGACCAGCGCCAGCGCGCGGTCAAAGTCCTCCGCTTTGTAGTACTGATCCAGCGACCACATCAGCCCGCGCGCGAAGTTGAACCACTTGCCGGTGGTGACGATCTTTTCCATGTTGAGCTGGAGGCGCTTCTGCCACACCTCCTCGCGCCAGAAGCGGAAGTACGCCTTGGCCTCGGGCGCGGCCGGGCCGAAGGCCGCGCAGTAGTGGTCTTCCCAATACTCGAAAGGCTTGTCCGGGTCGGACATGGCCTTGGCCAGGATGTAGTCGGACATGCCGCACACGGCCCACTGGCCCACGAGCGAATCATAGTCGGCGCCGATGCAGCCGTTCTTGCGGGCGACCTGGAGAACGTCGAACATCTGCTTCTCCAGTCCCAGCGGGAGGGCGGTGGTCTCGTAGTAGAGAATCAGGTTGGGGCGGAGGAAGGTCTGTCTGGCGCCGGCCTGGCGCCAGCCCCCAAGCAGCGTCTCCAGCTTGGGCAGTTCGGCCGTGGTGGGCACGATGACCACGAACACGTTGGGTTCCAGTTTCTCGCGGCGCGGGGGCTGTTCGGTTTCATTGTAGGCGTACATCACAGCGCCCGCTTCAGGATCAATCTCCCGCGCCAGCCGCGCCACGGCGTTGGCCATGTGGACATAGCGGTCGGTCAGGTGCTCGCCGGACTTCTCGCCGTCCTTCATGACATCGAGCTTGCGGCACTCGGGGCACTCACAGAAGTTCACGGGCGGGCTGTCGTTCTCGCACACGTTGATCCACTTGGTCCGCTTGCCTGCCGCCACCCAGTCGTCCACAATCCGCTTGGCCACGGCCGGGTTGCTGGGGCAGAGCTTGATGTTCTGAAAGCCTTTGGGATTGTCGGCGGTGTAGATGTACTTGTCTGAGTTCGCCTGCTCCGGTTCGCGCTTGCCGTCCTTCTTCATGGCGAAGTACTCGGGGTTCGTCTTGCCGTATTTCTTCCACCACAGGTTGAAGGCGTGGCCGTAGTTGACGCCGGAGTGGCCGCCCATGCGCATCCTCAACTGCCACTGCCGCAGGTCGCGGGCAAGCTGGTCGTAGCCTTCCTTGGGCATGACGAAGTCCCAGAACTCCTCGACGTAGCCCTTCTTTTGCGGGTAGACGCCGGGGCGCGCGTAGGGACGGATCTTGCGCTCCTGCATCACCGGCGCCCATTTGGCGCGGCCGGTGGAGAGCTTGAGTTCCGTGCGCGGCTCAAACGCGATGCCCCGGTCGCCGGGCATGATCCACCGCGCGCCCAGTTGGTCTTCCAGGAACGCGCAGACCGCGAACAGCACACCGTTGCTCCGCCCTTCGCCATAGAAGAAGGCTCCGGCCGGCCCGATGGCGTACCGTCCTTCTTCGGGCGCCAAGGGTTCCTTGTCGTCCGGGTCGGCCGCGCCCACGCGCATCACGAACTTGCCCTCGGCCGGCTCGTCCGCCACGGCCAGCGGCGCGGGTTCCACGCCCGTGATGAGCCGCAGGTGGAGACGCAGTTCCGCGGCCGCTTGTTCGGCGATGCTGTTCGCCGGCGATGGCATGACCACGCGAATGTCAGCGGGCTGGATGGTGATCGTCTCCGCCCCGCGCGCCTGCGCCGCCGCGCACGCCAACGCCACAACGAGATACACTGTCCGCAGAGTCATGGGTTGCTCCTTAGGGGGAAGGCGCCGAGTCTGGCGCGGCCGAATCCCATAGGTCCCACGTGTCACATAGG
>CAYYEE010000507.1:0-3663 GCA_964470775.1 uncultured Planctomycetota bacterium
ACTACATGACACAAACCCGGCGCTTGACGCGTCCAAAGTATCGAGTTAGCCCGCCTTGTGGTGTTTCGGAAATGCAAGGCATTTCCGAAACACCACACCAGCAGCCTGTTGAAAATGTCGCGTCTGTTCCGGGGAACACGTTGCGATCCCGCCGTTGGCGGGCCGAGGCGCCATGTCCCCGCCGACGCGGTGTCTTTTTCAACGGGCCGCTGGGCGACGCTCGGCCCGCCCCGACCGCAAAAACGAACCGGGCGCCGCGTTCGCGGCGCCCAGCCAATCCGTCAGCCAGCCGTGAAAAACACGCCTACGGCTGCACGGTCATGCGGTTCTTGATCTCGGCCTGCGTCCTCTTGATCGCTTGCAGCAGCCAGGGCTCCAAGCGCGGGTCCTGCTCCATCCGCGCCAGCAGCGCGGCGACTTCGTGCAGCTTGGGGCGCGTGGGGATGGGGACAAGACGCCAGTTCGCGATGTCTGTGGAGAGAATCAGCAGGTTCTCGTCCACCAGCGCCCTCGCTCCCGTGTCTACGTCCAACACCCAGCGCGCCACAAAGGGATACCCCCGCGCCTTGGGGGTGTGAATGGAGAGCGCGACGATGCGCCTGGAGTCCTTGAGCCAGCGCACGAAGCCGTAGGGGAACTCGGCGTACGTGGGGTCGAGGTCTTTGAGCGCCTGGTCTGGCAGGCCCTTGACCTGGCCGTCGGCGTGGATGATCTCGATCTTGCTGTCGCGCCAGGCCGTCTGCGCCAGGAGCCGGCGCTGATCTGTCGAGAGCCAGAAGCGGTAGTCGCCCTCATACTCGCGCACGGTCTTCCAGGAGTTGGGCTTGCCAACCTGGACGATGGCCTTGGAGATGCGCAGGCCGAAGCCGTGCGGCTCGCCGTCCGCCATCTCGATGTCGGCCGCCTCGGCGTTGGGACCAACGGTGAGAACCGCGGCCAGCTCGCGGCGGTACGAGTCCTCGATGGGCACGGCGCGCTCCAGCGTGCCGATCATCCACTCCTCGGCGTGGAAGTTGGGGCCGATGTCCCGGTCCTCGCGCCAAGGCTTGATTCCGCGGCAACCGCTGGCGGCGGCGGTGACGGCCGCCGCCAGAAGCGCCAGGCTCATCAACCGCGCGAGCCGCATCCGCAGCAGCCCTTCTTGAGCGCGTTGCGGACCGCGGCCAGGACGTCGCTGGCGCCGCAATGGCAGTAGTCGAAACACTGTTCCGCTTCCTTGGCCGACTTGGGCACACGGCGGCAGACGACGCTGGACACGCGGGCGCCGCCCTGGGCCGCGGCGAGTTCGGCCACGGCGCTGCCCAGGCCGCCGGTGTAGTTGTCCTCGACCGTGACCAAGACGCGGCGCTTGTCGCCGGCCATCTTGGTGAGCATCGGCGAGCGCAGGGGGAAGCTGTAGGCGTCCACGAGGCCGGCCTTGATGCCTTGCTTGGCGAGCTCGGGGATGAGGGCCTTGCACATGTGCAAGGTGTAGCCGTTGCTGACCAGGGTGACGTCGCCGCCCTGGATGAGCTCAATGGCGCCGCCGATCTCGAACTGCGTGGCGGCGTCGTAGATCGCCGCGACGTCGGGACGGCCGGTGCGCATGTAGGTCATGCCGGCGTGGTTGACGCACATCTCGGTCATCTTGTAGGCGGCGTAGGCGTCGGCGGGGATGAAGACCGCGCACACGGGGCCGCCGTTCTGGCCTTCGGCTTCGCTCATGGAGCGGAAGAAGGCGACGTCGGTGAGGCTCATCTGCGAGGGGCCGTCGGCGCCGAGGCTGGAGCCGGCGTGGGAACCGACGATCTTGATGTTGGCGCCGCCGATGGTGGCGAGCTCGACCTGGTCATAGGCGCGCACGAGGAACTTGGCGAAGGAGCTGAGGAAGGGGATCTTGCCGGCGGCGGCAAGGCCCACGGCCACGGAGACCATGTTCTGCTCGGCGATGCGGCACTCGTAGTAGCGATCCGGGAACTGCTTGGCGAACCAGCAGGAGAAGGTGGAGTTGCTGACGTCGGCGTCGAGGGCCACGACCTTCTTGTTGACCTTGCCGAGTTCGAGCAGGGCCACGCCGTAGGCGTTGCGGGTGGCGAGCATCTTCTTTTCCGCGAACTTCTTCTGGAGCTTGGCGTCGGGCAGCATCTTGACGAAGTCGGCGGGCGGAAGAGCCGTCTGGCCGCCACAGCCGCAGCAGCACGAGGCGGCGGGCTTGGGCGCGGCGGGCGCCTTGGGCGCGCAGACATCGCCGGCGGCGAGCGCGGGCAGCTTGGCCTTCTCCCCGGCCAAGTCGGCCATGGCGGCTTCGAGCCCGGCCTTGTCCAACGGCTTGCCGTGGTTGCTCTTGTCGTGGAGGCCCTTGACGCCCCAGCCCTTCTGCGTCTTGGCGACGATGGCGGTGACCACGCCGTCCTTGACGTCGCTCAACGCGGCGAGAATGGCCTTGACGTCGTGGCCGTCAATCACGAGCGCGCGGCAGCCATAGGCTTCGAGCTTTTTGGCCGTGGTTTCGGCGCTCTGCTGCTTGCTGACGTAGTCGCTCTGGCCCTGGTTGTTGCAGTTGAAGATGGGGGTGACGTTGCTGAGCTTGTTGTCGACGAGAAAGTCCACGGCTTCCCAGATCTGGCCTTCGCGCGATTCGCCGTCGCCAATGATGCAGTAGATGCGGCGGGGGCTGGCGTCGGCGCGGGCGGCAAGGCCCAGGCCGGCGGCGACGGAGAGGCCCTGGCCCAGAGAGCCGGTG
Organism: uncultured Planctomycetota bacterium; assembly: GCA_964470775.1. Classification (GTDB taxonomy): domain Bacteria; phylum Planctomycetota; class Brocadiia; order CAIUPP01; family CAYYEE01; genus CAYYEE01. The sequence goes on from CAYYEE010000507.1 coordinate 2,723, forward strand.
GCGGCGTCGAAGAAGGGGAAGCCGATGCCGGGGTTGGGGTGGCCGTCGAGAATGGAGTCCACTTCGCGGAGGGTGTCGAGGTCCTTGACGGTGAGGGCCTTGGCCTGGGCCTTGCTCCGGCCGTAGACGCCGCCGAGGTCGCAGTAGGCGGCGTAGACGATGGGAACGGAGTGGCCTTCGGAGAGGACGAGGCGGTCGGCCACGGGGTTCCAGGGGTCCTTGGGGTCGAACCTCATGTGCTGATACATGAGCGCGGCCACGATGTGCGACAGCGCCAGGGACGAGCTGGGGTGGCCCGATCCGGCCATGGTCGTCGCCCGCGCCGCCAGTCCCCCGATCTCTACGGCTTTGTGGTTCAGAAAGTTCTCCGACATGCTCGTCTCCAATTCACGGTCTGACAGCCTGTTGAAAATGTCGCTTCTGTTCCGGGGACATGTTGCGATCCCGCCGTTGGCGGGCTGGGGCGCCATGTCCCCGCCGACGCGGCGTCTTTTTCAACGGGCCGCTAAGAGAATCCCTGCCTCCGCAGGGCCAGATGGCGCGTCGTTTAGTCCGTCAATATAGCCGATCCCACGGCGAACGCGCAAGCGCTCCATTACGTCTACGTCTCGGCGGGTGGCCCGCAAGCCTGACGCGCCGGGGATGGTTGCGGACCGGGGCCATGTCGCCGGCGACGATTGAGGACGGCGTGGCCGCGTTCACCACGTCAGACAAAACACGGCGGCGCTGAGGGGTTCGGCCAGCGTGACGCGCAGCGCGGCGCCATCCCACGAAGCGGCGTGGACCGGCGCCGGGGGATAGGCTTGGCGCGCCTTGAGGTTCTGGCCGGCGGCGAACGCCAGGGGCAGGGCTGCCGCGTCCGCCTCTGACTCCATGCGCCACACGGCCAGCCAGGCGCGGCGCTCGGGGGCGTTGAGGAGACCCACCGACACAAAACCGTC
>CAYYEE010000508.1:0-3637 GCA_964470775.1 uncultured Planctomycetota bacterium
CGCCAGAATCGCGCGCTACTTTCCTGGATCGCACCGCAACATGCCCGCCCCCGCGCCGATCACGGCCGCTTCATCCGTGAAAAACGCCATGATCGGCCGCGCAAAGACCGTCAACAGCAGCGCCATGACCCCCGCCACGGCCAGCGCCATGGCCGACGCCACGCAGGCGCTGCGCTGGGCGCGCGCCGGGCTGCCCGCGCCCAGGTTCTGGCCCATCATCGTCGCCGCCGCGCCGCCGAAGCAGAACAGCGGCATCAGCCCCACCATGCGCATCCGCACGCCCACCGCGTACGCCGCCACGATCTGCGACCCGAACTGCGCCACGATGGCCATCATGGCCACGTTCATCAACATGCGCACGCTCATCTGCAACGAGCCAGGGAACCCGATGGACACCAGCCGCCAGATGGCGCGGCCGTTGGGCGCAAAGCTATCCAGCCGCAACCGCAGGCGCAGCTTGCCCCGGAAAAGCAGCCACAAGGCCACGCTCAGCGCCAAGGCGCGAGAGATGACCGTGGAAAGCGACGACCCGTCCACGCCCATCGCCGGCAGCCCGCACCATCCCTTGATCATCGCCGGCGTCAGGACGCAGTTGATAAGCGTGGTCAGCACGCCGAGAAGCAGGGGGGTGACCGCGTCGCCCGCGCCGTGCAGCGCGCCGTTGGTGACAAACATGGCGCACATGAAGAACAGGCCCGCGAACGAGATGCGCAGGTACCCCGCGCCCAGAAGCGCCACATCCGGCGCGCCGCCCAACGCCTGCATGATCCACAGCGCCGCCCCATAGCCCGCCGCGCCCCCCACCACCGAAAGCGCCAACGTCAGCAAAAGCGACTGGCCCGCCACGTGACTGGCGCGAAGCGGGTCGCCCGCGCCGATGGCGCGCGCCACCATGGCGGCCGTGGCCACGTCAATGCCGCTGAAGATGGCGATGACCACCATAAGCGCCGTGCCCGCCATGCCCACCGCCGCGATCGCCTCGTGGCCCAGAGACCCCACGAAATACATGTCTACCATGGACTGAATGGTCTGAAGCGTGCTGGACCCCATCATGGGCAAGGCCAGCGAAAGCACGGCTCTCGAGATAGGACCGGTGGTCAGGCCGGCGCGGGGAGGAGACATGGCGAGAGGAGAGTCCTTTGGGCATGGAACGGACGCGACTTGCGGACGCCCAGCGCCGCGACCCGGCGGGTCCGGCGCGAGCCGACGCCCAATCTACCGCACACATCCCCGCCCCGCAAGCGACTGCCCGGACCGGCCCTTGACCTTGGGCGGCGTTAATGGTTCCGTACCACCTTGAAGGTGACGGTTACGAACATGGGAAGCTGTTGCGTCAAGACGGTCCGCCGTGGCGTCCTAAGGTCTGTTCTGAGAGGAAACCCGATGAAGCTCGTTCGCGCCGCAGCCGTGCAGTTCATCTCTCGCGCCGTCCGCCGCGCGCCGGATGCGGGCCAGATTGTCTTGCAGGAAACGCGCGATAGGCTGGAGAGTCTGCGCGGCTATGGGCTGGACCTCGTGGTCCTGCCTGAGGGCGTGGAGTCGCTGGGCCAGACGGTCGAGACGGCGGAGGAGATGGACAAGCCCGGACCGTTTCTATCGCTCTACGCGGAGTGGGCCGCGGCCAACAAGTGCTTTGTGGCGGGCAGCGTCAAGCTGCGCGAGAACGGCCGGCCGCACAACTCCATCGTCTTTTTCGACCGGCAGGGCAAGGCCGTGGGCAGGTACCACAAGTGCTTCCTGACGCGCGGCGAGCGCGAGAGCGGACTCATCCCCGGCGCCGGGCCCGTGGTGGTGGACACGGAGATCGGCCGGCTTGGCGGCGCCATCTGCTTCGACTTGAACTTCGAGCCTCTGCGACAGGGCTACCGCGCTCTCAAGCCCGACATCCTGTGCTTCGCCAGCGCGTATCACGGCGGTCTGATGCAGGCCATGTGGGCCTACGACTGCCGGTCGTTCTTCGTCGCCGCGCTGGGGTGTCAGGATGGCGGCGTGCTGGATCCGTTCGGCCGGCCTCTGGCCATGACCCACTGCTATGCCACGGTGGCCCGGGCCGCCATGAACCTCGACCGGATCATGGTTCATCTCGACTTCAACCGCGACAAGTTCCCGGCCATTGAGCGCAAGTACTTGGGCAAGGTGGCGATCGACATCCCGCCCAGCATCGGGCCGGCGCTGATCTACAGCCTCACGGAAGAGTTCACCGCCATGGACATCGCGCGCGAGTTCGACCTGCTGCTCATGGACGACTACATGGCCGAGTCCATCCGCGACAACGACGCGGTTCGCGTGCGCGCGTAGGCGCGGGGACCGAACCGCGCGGTTTCGCCCCAGGCGCCCCTCCCGGTGTCATCCGTCCATCCCTCCCATTGCTGCCCGCTCCTTTCCCGCCCACGCGCAATGCCTAAGCCTGTGCGCATTTCCGCCGATGATACACATGGCGCGGACGCCGGCGTTGTGTCTCAGAGAGCGTCTGGCGATTAAGGGGACAGCGCGCCGGCCGCCCGGCCCAGAGGGGCGGAGCCTCGCGTCTGTTCAGAAGGCGGAGCAGGATGGTCCGAACGGCGTTTCCCGAGATTGACCTTGACGGCACGCCCTACGAAATGGGCTTGCAGCACGGCCGCGAGAACCGGCGCGCCATCGAGCGGGCGCTGGCGATTCGGCTGGGGCTGGTGTGCCAGACGCTGCCCCTGACCCCGGGGGAGTGTTTCCGGCTTTCCAAGGAGTACGCGGATCTGTATGCGCGGCTGTGCCCCTCGACGGCGGAGGAGGTGGAGGGGCTGGCGCGCGGCGCGGGATTGGACCTGGACGAGGCGTGGTTCCTGCAGACGTGGGAAGAAGTGGGCCACGTGGAGCGCGCCGCGTGCTGCTGCGTAGCCGCGGGAGGCGAGGCCACGCGCGAAGGCGGCTTGCTGGTGGGCATGAACCTGGACGCGCCACCGTGGACCAGCGAAGAGATGGTCCTGGTGCGGCGCACGCCCAAATCCGGGCCGCGCAGTCTGCAGTTGAGCTGCTACGGAGAGTTGGGGAGTTGCGGCATCAACGCCGAGGGCATGGCGGTGTTCAATCTGGCGCTGGCCGGCGCTCGCGCTCGCGGCGGAGCGCCCGCCCGGCTGCTGTGCCGCATGGCGCTGGAGGCTGAGTCGGCCGCGGGGTGGCTGGCCGCCTTCGAGAAGACGCCGCCCGCGGCCACGTGCAACCTGCTCGTGGCCGACGCCAAGGATGGGCGGATCATCAACGTGGAGTGCGCCGGCGGCGCCCATGAGGTCACGTACAACGGCAGCGGCCTCTACGTCCACGCCAACACGCCCCACGCCCCCGCGTTCCAGAAGCCCCAAGCCGAGGACCAGGAGGACCCCTCCCGCGTGCGCGAGGTGCGGATGCTGCTGCTGGCCGACCAGTACCGCGGCGGCGTCACCGTGGAAATCCTCCAGGCCATCCTGTCCGACCACCAGAACTACCCGCAGTACTCCATCTGCCGCCACAGCGCCGGCCCCAACCGGCTCAGCACGCTGGCGTCCTTTGTGGCCGAGCCCAACGAAGGCGCGCTCAACGTGTGCCTCGGCCCGCCGTGCGAAGGCGGCGCGGAACGCCGGGAGCTGTAGGCAGGACGCTCAGGCGCCCCATCCGTCCTGCGCGG
>CAYYEE010000509.1:0-3374 GCA_964470775.1 uncultured Planctomycetota bacterium
TCAACGCCCGGCCCCGCGTCTGGCCCTCCGTCGCCCGCCTGCTCGGCCATCGCTTCCCCTCCCTCCGCGACCGCTATCAGCGCCTCCTCTTCGACCCTGCCGCGCGCCAAGCCTACCTGCGCGGCCTCCGCGAGCGCGTCCAGACCGCCGCCCGATCCGCGGAAGTGGCCGGCCGGCTGGCGGGCTGTCCGTGAGCGGCCGGACAAGCGTTCGCCCGTACGGCCTCAGTCAAGATCGGCCAGACTCCGCTCCACCTCCCCGCACGCCAGCAGGTACGCGCCCGACGTGCGAATCCACACCTCGGTCAGGCCGTTGCGCTGGCCCATGGGGCAGTCCTTGGACGGGAACGAATGGACGAACGTGAATCCCTCAGGCATGCACGGCTCGCGCAGGCGGCCTTTGCGGCCGATGGGGTCCTCGATAAGCGACTTGAGGTCGCCGGCGATCTGCCCGCCTCCCGCGCCGATGCCTTTGCAGATGCCACCGGGAATGCGCGAGTCCTCGTGGCCGGGGTTGTGCTCCATCAGGATGGAGTAGCACGCGGCCTCGCGCCAGCCCACGCCCACCAGGCATGACGCCGCGCATGGGTTGCGGCCCGTGATCCACGCCAGGTTCCGCTCCGCCAGGTCGAGGTAGTCGCGCCGCTTCAGCACCCGCGCCGCCTTGGCGAACACGCTGGCCACGCCGCAAGCGTACACGTTGTTCCGGTTCGGCGACGCAATCGCCCGGCCGCGCCGCTCCAGAGGGTCCCACATCCACGTGTGCCCGATCGGCGAGAGTTCCCTGCGCGACATGGCCACAAGGTCGCGCTCCAGGAACTCCTCGGCCGTGCGCCGGATGCGGGCGGACAGCTCTTCGGCCGGGAACGTCTCCGCGTAATCGAGCAGGAAGTACACGTCGTCGAACGGCAGCGGCCCGGTGAAGAGCATGTTGTAGAGATAGGCCGCGGGCGTGCCCTTGGTCACGGCCTTGGCCTCGGCCAGATAGCGCTGCTCGCGGATGGCCGCCTCGAGCTCCGCGGCCCGGCGACGCGCTTCGTCCAAGTAGCTCTTCTCGCCCGTAATCTCGCTCATCAGCCGGCACGACCGGATCAGCGACGCCTCGAACGTCTGCGGCTTCAGCTTCAGCGACGCGGGGAACGTCTTCTTCAACACGGTGATCCACGGCTCCAGCTCCGCGTCGGTCTGGCCCGCGGCCCGGCGAAACGCCACGTGCTCCGCGATGGCCAGCAACACCTCGCGGTTGCCCTCGATGTTCGGCCGCTTGTACTGCGTCTGGAACACGATCCGGTCATCCGCCGTGCCAGGAATGTTGTCCGTGGTCTTCCAGAACGGGACCGCCATCTCCCTGCTGCCCGGCGAACGCACCGCGCCCCAGAAGCCATCCGCGCCGTTGTACAGCTTGCGCACATAGTCCGCGCCCCACTGCGCCTCCCTGGCCAGACCGTGGCCCGCGTTCGCCTTGGCTTGGTCCCCAAACACCAGACAGTGCGCCCGCAGCATCTCCCACGTCACCGCGCCTTCGTTGTCCGAGAACTTAGGCGGGTCGGCCGCGTCGAACCAGCCGCCGGTGAGATCCTGATGCCCGATCTTCTTGCCGCCGTACTTCGGGTTGTCGAAGAACCGCTCTGTGTACACGGCGCAATCGTCCAGAAACGCCGCCTCGAACCACCCCGGCACAGCGCACCCGCTGCGATAGCGCTGGAAGAACTGAAGCGCGTGTTCGGCTAGCCCGCGATAAAGCCCCGCGCGGATCTTGAACGCGCCCGGACTCACGGCCGCAGGCCCGCCGTCAAAGCTCGCCTTGATCCTGTACTCGCCCTCGGTCCGGAAGCCGGTGAAATCGAACTCGTAGTAGTAGCCGCCGAACGCGCCCTTGCCCGCAAAGGACAGCGCGCCCGTGAAAGCCACGCGCCCATCCGCGGCCAGCAACTCAAACGTCCCGCGCTCGAACGCCTGCCGCGTGCGCACAACGCCCGTCTTCAAGCCCCGCGCGTCAAACCCGGCCTGATTCAGAATGAACTCCACGGGCTCGGCGCCATAACCGTTCATGTACAGCCCGTCCAGATACACGTTGCCCTTGTTGTCGCGAGACACGAAGCGCACCAGCATGTACATGGTGTAGGCCGGCGGACGAATCGCAAGACGCAGCTTGCGCCAGCCGAACGACCCGCTCACGACCTCGGACCGCGCCACGCCCAGGCTGTCCCATACCGGCTGCGCCGGCCCGCGCTTGCGCCAGCCGTCGCGCCCCATCTCCACCTCCAGCCAGCTCTCTCCCGTAGCGGCCTCGGCCTTCACCCACGCCTCCACCACGTAGGGCAGCGCATAGTCCACGCTGATGGCCGCCAGGTTCTGGACGTGAAAATCCGGGCCGGTGTTCGACACGCGCAAGCACTTCTTCTTGTCCCGCGCCCCGTCCGTCACCACGGCCTCGCCGGCCGTAAAAGGCCGCCTAGCCCAATAGAGCGGCGCGGCCTGGTGGTCCGCGAACTCGAAGCTCGGGTTCAGGATTACGTTGCCCGTTTCCGCCTCAAAGCACTCGTTCACGTCGATCGCCTTGGGAGGGGCCGCCTCCGAATTCGCCTGCGCCGTCGCGGTCCCCGGGACCACGGCGAAACGCGCGTTGCGAATCCACAGGGTGTCAGTCGGCGACTGCGCCGTCACCGCGAAAAACGGAACGATCTCCTCGATCCTCTCGTCAGCCGGCGCCACGATCTCAACATCGCACGCGGTCCACGCCGCGTATGCCCCGCGAATCGCCGCCGACTTCGCCCACGCCGCGTCCTTGGCCTGGTACCACCGCAGGTCACCCCCCTCGCGCGACCGATACCGAATCTCCGCGGCGGCCACGCCCGTGACCATGTCGGAGCGAAACTCAAGGGAGAAGCGATAGGCGGCCCCGCGCTGGACCGGCCGGATGGGCTGATACACGCATCCCGACTTGCCAAACCCGGCCAAGGCCAGACAGGTTGGCGCGTCGGGGCCCTTGGCTTTTTCGATCAGGAACCCCTGCGTGGTCCCGTTGCCGCTGTACGTGCTCCAACCCGCCAGCCCCTGGCCAAACGAACCGTTCGTCAGCAGGTTCGCGCCCGCCCCCTGCTCCCCGCCCGGCGCCGCCGCGGCGCAGGCCCAGCCCATGACGCAAGCCAGCAACGCAACGCGCAGTCCAGCCATCTTCCCGCCTCCACACACCGCCCGGACTCATTCCGATCTTCTGAAAGACCTCTTGCCCCCACACGTCTTGCGGTATAATATATGCAAAAACGTTTTTATAGTCAATATTTGAGTCCATGGGTCTTCCACCGCCCGTGTCCGCCCCGCCACGCCTCCCACACCCCCCCCCCCCCAAGCGCCCCCCCCCCCCCCCCCCCC
>CAYYEE010000509.1:3384-3625 GCA_964470775.1 uncultured Planctomycetota bacterium
CGGGCCTCCCGTCGCAGGCGGGGGAGCCCCAGCCCCTCCCGAAGCGCCCCGCGCCCCGCCCGCCCTTCCAGCCCATTCCTCCGGCGACTCCCCCTTGACAATAGCCTCTTTCCGCATTAATATGCATTCAAAAACGTTTTTGTGAGGCATAGAGCGTGGCCAGCATGAAGGACGTCGCGCAGCGCGCCGGAGTTTCCATCTCCACCGCGTCCATCGTCCTCCGCAACGCGCCGGGCGTGGA
>CAYYEE010000510.1:0-3608 GCA_964470775.1 uncultured Planctomycetota bacterium
CGCCGGAGTTCTCGTAGAACGGCCGGTCGCGCAGGACTTCCGCCAGGACCTCCGGCACGCTCATGAGCCGGCCGATGCGCTCCAGCGCCGCTGACGGGCAGTGGGCGGCGCAGGCGCCGCAGCGGATGCAGCCCATGCGGTCGAAGACACGCCGGCCGTCCTCCACGCGGTGGCAATTGCGCGGGCACACCTGGACGCAACGGCCGCAGCCCACGCATCTGGCCGGGACAAAGGAAATCTCCGGCTCGAAGTCCCGCGACTCGGGGTTGTGGCACCACGCGCAGCTCAGCGGGCACCCTTTGAGGAAAACGGTGGTGCGGATGCCGGGACCGTCGTGAAGCGAGAAGCGCTGGATGTCGAAGACAAGGCCGGGAGGCGCGTCCACGTCCGCGGCGGGGGCCGGCTCTTCGCGAGATGGCGTCATGCTCAAATCAGCGTCCACGGTTCTGTTCGGTGCGGGCGATGATCATATTCTGCCACTCTTCCGTCAGCGTGGCAAAGCGCGCCGACCACCCGGAAATGCGCACGGACAGGTTGGGGTACTTCTCCGGGCGCCGCTGGGCATCGCGAAGCGTGTCCGTGTCCACCACGTCAATCTGCATGAAGACGCCGCCAAGCCGCACAAAGGTCCGCATCAGGCCCACGAGCGCGTCCAGTCCCGCCTCGCCGCGGACGCTGCCGGGCGCGACCTTGAGGTCCAGCGCCGTGCCGCAGGGCAGACGGCCGAAGTCCACGCAGCAGTGGGAGCGAATGACCGCCGTGGGGCCGCGCTTGTCCGAGCCGGGCGTGGGGGAGAAATTGGGCGCCAGGATGTCGCCCTTTTTCTGGCCGGACGCCGTGGCTTCGCGCAAAGGCAGGAAGCTGGAGCCTTCGCGGCCAAAGGTGCTGATCCCGGCGGGCCGCAGCACGCCGTGGCGCTCGCGTTGCGCGCCCACCAGAGCGGTGTAGTCATCAAAGACGCGGCGCAGCATGGCGTCCGCTTCCGCGCTGTCGTTGCCGTAGAAGTCGAAGCGCGTCAGCACGCGCTGGCGCAGGTCCTCGCGGCCCTGCCATCCGGCGCGCAGGACGTCCACCAGTTCGCGCAGCGTCAGCTCTTTTTCGTCGTAGACCAGGCGGCGAATCGCCACCAGGCTGTTGGCCACGTCGGGCAACCCTCCGGCGTGGGGCGAGCGCACGGTGTAGACAGGCCCTCCGTTCATGTAAGACCGGCCGCGCTCGACGCAACCTTCGACGAACGCCGAGAGCAGCGGACAGGGGAGGTCGCTGAACGGAACCTGGTCGAGCAGCTTGTCTACCGTGGCGGCCAGACGGGCGCGGAAGTCGGCGTAGAGCGCTTCGAAATCGGCGAAGCCCGGCGCGCCGCCAGACGGCGGCGTTTGCGGCTTCCATTCAGCGCACGCGGGCTTGGGCTCGACCGCCTCCGCCGCCGAGAGGCCCAGCGTCTGCTGAAGCAGCAGCAGCGCGTCAAAGGGCTGGTAACCGAAGGCGGTCTTGCCGGGGATGATGATCTCCCAGCAACCGTCGTTGGCGTAGTCGCGGGCTTCCTCCACGGGGTAGCCGAATCGCGTGAGCGTGGGGAGGACGCGGTCGTCGTTGTAGACCGCCACGATGCCGCCGCCCAGGCGCTGGATGGCGGCCACGCGGCGCAGCAGCGCGTCCGGCGTGGCGGCGTTGATGCGGACCGCGATGGGGAAATCGCTGATGTGCAGTTCCTCGACCACGTCGAGAACCAGGTCCGTCACTTCGTTCGCCACAGGCCGGCCTTGTTCGTCTACGCCCGCGAGCACGATGTTCTGATAGAACTGCGCGTCGCCGCTGCCGCGGCCCTGGGCCGTGATCCACTCGCAGCCTTTGATCCAGAAATGCGCCAGCAGCTCGCGCGCGTCGTCGAGCGTGATGCGGCCCGCGTTGAGGTCGCGGCGCAGGAACGGTCCCAGCATCTTGTCCATGCGGCCGATGCCGCTCCAGTTGCCGCACAGCCGCTGGAAGTCCCACATCATCCAAAGCGCCTGGACAGCCTGGTGGAAGGTTTGGGGCGGGTTCTCGGGCACAGGGCGCAACGCCGCCAAAACCGCCTCGCAGTTCTCCCGCTCTTCCGGATGCGCGGCGGCGCGCGCCTCCAAGGCCGCCACATAGCGGCCGTGCCACACGCCGGCGGCATCGAGGCAGGCCTTCATGGCCTTGAGCAGATCCACGCCCTCCGCGTCCAGACCTCCGCGCGCAAGGCGTTCGTCTATTTCCGCGCGGAGACCCCGATAGCCGATGCGCAACGCCTTTTCGAAGCCGATCGTTGTGTGGCTCAGAGAGCGGAAGGGGCTGGCGGGCGTGACGTGCCGCGTGGCTTCGAGCAGCGTGGCCGCGCCGGCCAGCCGCTCGCCGGGCAGAAGGCGCAGGGGCGCCTGGCTGGCGATGAGGCGCACCGACTCCGCGTAGCGCTGGTTGGGCGTGGGCGATTTGGCCAGGAACTCGGGGTCCACGGCGAACGCGGCGTTCGCCATGGTCCGGCCAACCTCGCCCGACAGATAACGCGCGGCCAGGACGCGGGTCTCCGCGCAGAGGCGGTGTTCAGCATGAAAGGGGGTGGCGACGCCGAAATCGGTGGATTCCAGCAGCGCGGCGGGCGAGGTCACGGGGGATTCCTTGGGAAGAGGCGCCCACAGAGGGGCGGCGCAACGGCCCGCGTCCTTGGAGGACGTTCGACACGCAGGCTCTTGGTAAAAACAAGGTTACCCCGGCCGGGCAGGGAGCGCCATTGACGGCGCTATGCGATTCATATACAAAACTATGATCCGGAGGCGCCCATGCTGACGTTCCACGACTTGAGGCCGCGCGACATCGCGATGGAGTTCATCGAGGCCGGCGGTTTCGACCGGCCGCTGGACGGTTACGTCCACTGCAAGACGTGTCCCTACACGATCCTCGCGCAGGCGGTGGCGGGGCGATACGAGATTGCTTGCGAGGACGGCCGGCATGAACTCCTGAAGGAGGGCGAGGCGTTCCTCACGGCCGCGAATCTGCCGCTGCGCATCACGCACCACGGCCGGCCGGGGCAGGGATTCCGCATGCGCGCCCGCTGGCTCCACGTCCATTTCACTCTGCTCGGCTCGATAGACGTCACTTCGCTGCTGGAGCTTCCTCTTCGCGTCACACGCCAGCAGTGCGCTCCGTTTGGGGAGATCATCGAGGAACTGCTTGAGCGGGGTGGGCGCCCGGACGCCGGGCTAAGCGGTCTGGCCCGGCGGCAGGAGTTGGGCTTCCGCGCGCTGGGTCTGCTGTGCGCCTTGGCGCCCCTCCGGGCGGGAGCCGCGGACACGTTGAGGCGGCAGCAGCGCCTCGCGCCCGCGTTGGAGCTGATGAAAGAGCGCATGGCCGGCCGGCTGAGCGTGGCCGCGCTGGCGCGCGCGGCGCACATGTCGCCGCCGCATTTTCACGCGCTGTTCCGACGGTTCCTTGGCCGGTCACCCATGCAGCACCTCAAATATCTGCGCCTATCCACCGCCTGCCGGTTGCTGGCCACGAGCGGCGAGCCCCTGAAGGCCATTGCGGCGCAGACCGGCTTCACCAACGAGTTCCATCTCAGCCGCGAGTTCCGGCGCGCCTTCGGCAAA
>CAYYEE010000511.1:0-3606 GCA_964470775.1 uncultured Planctomycetota bacterium
GCCAGGGCTGGCGGCGGACGCCCCGGACGCTGCGCCAGCGCGGAAGGCCTTGCTGTTCCGAGCTGAGGCGGCGTTGACGCGGGCGATGGTGGCTGGCGACGACGCAGGGGAGTGGCGGGGGTTGAGGGAGGCCACGCTGGCGTCGCGCCTGTCCAAAGCCTGTCTGGACGCGGCCGCGGAGCCGGGGAGGGCGGAATGAGGGGCTTGGTGATTGCGCTGGCGGCGCTGGCGGTTTGCCTTGGGTGCGTGGATCCGGAGAAGCGGGACCCGGCGGAGACCGCGGCAGAGGCGCTGTCGGCGGAGGCGGACCGCCAGTTTGAGGATGCGTTCCGGACGATCCTTATGGGCGGCGCGGATAAGGCCGCGGCCAAGTTTGAGGCGTTGCGGTCGCGCAAGGACTTGGGCGGGCGGCGGGCGGCGGACTGCGTGTTCTGGATGGGTTTCTGCGCCGAGAGCCGAGGGCGTGAAGCCGAGGCGCGCGCGCACTACCGGGAGGTGGCGGAGAAGTTCGCAAAGAGCCGGTACGCGGAAATGGCTAAGGAACGGCTGGAGCGGCTGGACGCGTCTTTGGCCGGGGTGGAGGCGGCTGGACAATGAGAAACGGCGCTTTGATCGCAGCGTTCGGGTTGATGAGTTCGCTTTGCTTTGGGGGTTCACGGATCGTGACCAAGCTGGACAACGGGATGACGGTGATTGTTGAAGAGAGCCACGCGGCGCCGGTGGTGGCGTTGAGGATGTATGTGAGGGCGGGCAGCATCTATGAGGGTGAGTTCTTAGGCGCGGGCATCAGCCACTTTTTCGAGCATCTGCTGTCCGGTGGGGCGACTCAGACGCGCAGCGAAGAAGAGGCGCGCAAGCTGGTGGAGTCTATCGGCGGCCAGGTGAACGCCTATACGACCACGGACCACACGTGTTACTACATCAATACGCTGTCCAAGCACTTTGACACGGCGCTGGAGTTGCTGAGCGATTGGGTGGTGCGCCACAAGTTCGTGGAGAACGAATATCAGCGCGAGCGGAGCGTGATTCTCGAGGAGATGCGCAACGGGGAGGCGGACCCGAACCGGCAGCTTCACTACCTGATGCAGCGGACGATGTTCGCGGTTCATCCCACGCGCTTTCCAGTGATTGGCGAGCGCGAGCTGTTCATGACGATTACCCAGAAGGATTTGGAGACGTATTACCGCAGGATGTATGTGCCGAACAACATCGTGTTCGTGGCCGTGGGCGACTTCAAGGCGGATGAGGTGATGGGGAAGATCCGCAAGCAGTTCGCTGACCTGGCGGCGCGGCCTACGCCGGCGCAGGCGCTGCCAGCGGAGCCGCGCCAGCTTTCGCCGCGCGAGGCGGTGAAAGAGATGGATGTAAACGTGGCGTATCTGTTGATGGGGTTCCGCACGGTGGCGCTGAGCCATCCCGACTTGTATCCGCTGGATATGTTGAGCGTGATTCTGTCCGACGGCGACAGCTCGCGGCTGGCGCGGGCGGTGCGTGAGGAGAAGCGGCTGGCGCTGGCGGTGAACTCGTGGTCGCACACGCCGTCGTATGACGCGGGGCAGTTTGCGGTGAAGGCGGTGTGCCAGCCGGATCAGGTGGAGGCGTGCCGCGCGGCGGTGATGGAGGAGTTGGAGCGGGTGAAGCGTGAGCCTGTGACCGAGGAGGAGCTGGCGCGGGCGAAGAGACAGATCGCGGCGGGGCGGTACTTTGGGATTCAGACCGCGCAGGACCGGGCCGCGGACCTGGGCGGGAACATGCTGTCGGCGGACGACCCGGACTTCACGCGCGTCTATGTGGAGGCGGCGCAGCGGGTGACGGCGGCGGACGTCATGCGCGTGGCTAAGCAGTACCTGGAAGCGGAGCGCATGTGCTTGGTGGTGGTAAGGCCGCCGATGGGGGCGGCCAAGACGGAGGCCGAGGCTCAGTCAAAGGCGGGCACGGTGAAAAAGCTGAAGCTGGCCAATGGGGTGCGGGCTCTGGTGAAGAGCGAGAGCCGGCTGCCGATCGTGGCGGCGCGGGCGGTGTTTTTGGCCGGGGTGAGGGCGGAGACGGAGAAGGACAACGGTATTGGGCGCATGGTGGCGGAGATGCTGACGCGCGGCACCAAGACGCGGAGCACGGTGGAGATTGCGCGCATCTTTGACGGCATGGGCGGCGGCATGGAGGCGGGGTCTGGGAACAACTCTCTGTACATCGAGATGCATTGTCTGAAGGAGGACCTGGATCGGGCGATGGAGGTGATGGCGGATTGCGTGATTAATCCGTCTTTCCCGCCCGAGGAAGTGGAGCAGGCGAGGCGGCTGGCGCTGGCGTCGCTGAAGCGGCGCGATGACAACTGGCGGTCGTTTCTGAGCGACCGCTTCATGGAGCAGTTTTTCAAACTGAGCGCGTATCGGATGCGGCCGGACGGAAACGAGGCGGCGTTGAAGGCGCTGACGCGCGACGATCTGGCGGCTTATCACCGGAAGTACCTGTCCGCCGGGAACATGGTGATTTCGGTGTTTGGGGACGTGGCGGAAGAGAAGGCGTTTGCGCTGATTGAGAAGCATTTTGGGGCGATGAAGGCGGCGACGGACTTCGTGGCGCCCGCGCCCAGCCCGGAACCTCCTCTGGCCGAGAGCCGCCGGGTGAACCTGGCGATCCAGAAGCAGAACCTGGGCACGGTGTTCGTGGGCTACTCCGGACTCAAAGTAACGGACTTGAAGGACCGCTACGTCATGGATGTGATCGACTCGCTGACCAGCGGCATGTCGCTGCCGGGCGGGTGGCTGCACAAGGCGTTGCGCGGCGAAGAGAAGGGGCTGGTGTACGAGGTTCACGCCTACCACATGGCGGGGCTGGACCCTGGGTACTTTGGCGTGTATGCGGCGTGCAACCCGGGGAACGTGGAAGAGGTCGTGAAGATCATCCACGATCAGATGGGGCGTTTGCAGGAAAGCCCTATCGAGGCGACGGAGCTGGAGACGGCCAAGGAGATGTGCCTGGCGGCGCATGCGATGGGGGACCAGACAATAGGAGAGCAGGCGTTGCGCTCGGCGCTGGACGAGCTGTACGGTTTGGGATGGGACGCGGGCGAGCGCTACGCGGAGGGGATCAAGGCGGTGACGGTGGAGGACGTCCGGCGCGTGGCCAAGCAGTATCTGCAGAAGAGCCTGACGCTGGTGATTACGCCGCCGGCGAAGGGGGAGTAGGGCGCTCTCGGTTCCGTGAGGGTTTCGGGTTGGGCGTTGGCCAGGGCGCCCATTCTGGGACCCCTGGCAAGCGCAGGGATGGCGGCTTTAACCGCGTGGGTGGAACTGTTTGTGGGCTTGGCGGAGGCGGCCGCTGTCAACGTGGGTGTAGATTTCGGTGGTGGCGATTTTGGCGTGGCCGAGGAGCTCCTGGACGGCGCAGAGGCTTGCGCCGTGGGCGAGCATGTGGGTGGCGAAGGAGTGGCGCAGGGTGTGGGGCGAGGCGGGTTTGGGGATGCCGGCTTGTAGGAGGTATCTGCGGACGATGCGCCAGATGCTCTCGCGGGTGAGGCGGAGGCCGCGTTTGCTGATGTAGAGGTAGGGGCTTTGGCGCTGGCCCAGGAGGGCGGGGCGGCCCTTCTCAAGATACTCCTGTATG
>CAYYEE010000512.1:0-3590 GCA_964470775.1 uncultured Planctomycetota bacterium
GATTTCGATGCGGGCGACGGGGTCGAGGCCGGAGGTGGGTTCGTCGAGGAAAAGGACGGCGGGGTCGTGGACCAAGGTTTTGGCGATGCCGGCGCGCTGTCTCATGCCTTTGGAGAGGGAGCCGACGAAGTAGTCGCGCATGTAAGTGGCGCCGGTGAGCTCAAGGCTCTTTTCGATGCGGTCGCGGCGCTGCTTGCGTGGGATGCGATAGGCGGCGCCGAAGAAGTCGAGGTATTCCCACACCCTCATGCGGTCATAGGCGCCGAAGAAGTCGGGCATGTAGCCGACGGAGCGCTTGACGTCGCGGGGGTGGCGGGTGACGTCGATGCCGTTGACGATGGCGCGGCCGGAGGTGGGGCGCAGCAGTCCGCACAACATGCGGATGGTGGTGGTCTTGCCCGCGCCGTTGGGCCCGATGACGCCGAAGAGGCAGCCCTCCTGGACCTGGAGGTCAAGCTCGTGGACGGCCTCGAAGTTGTCGTAGAACTTGGTGAGCTTTTCGGTCTTGATGATGGGTTCGCTCATTCGCGGGTTCCCTCGATTTCGATGTCGAAGTCCTCGACAACGGGGCGGCGGATGGAGGCGGGCTGGAGCTCGCCGGCCGGCTGGACTGCTTCCAGGGTGACGCGGAGACGGACGCGGCCGAACTCCGGTTGGTAGTGCTTTTCGGGATCAGGCAGGGCGAAGCGGTCTTTGGCGATGGGGGCGGTCTCGACGCGCGGGCTTGAGGGCGCGAAGTGAGAAACGGGCGGGGTTTTCTTCTTGCGCGATGGCTTTTCGGCCGGCGGCGGGGGAGGCGGGGGCGGAGCGCTGGGGGTTCCGCCGAGGACGATGTCATAGGCGCCCGTCTGCCAGTTGAAGACTTCGATGGCGGCTTTGGCCAGGGCGCGGCCCGTGGCCAGGAAGAAGTCGATCCGTGTGGGCTTGAGCCCCAAAGCCGGCGCCGGGACCTCGAAGTCGGTTTCGAAGGTGACGCGGCCGGAGAAGGCGCCCCAGCGGCCGTTTTCGAAAAGGACGGGCAGGCGCTGGCGCGGACGGAACACGGCGGCGCCCTTGGGGATCAGGATGCGGCCGGCGGCGGCGGCGGGGGCGGCCTGGGCCACCCAGAGGGCCTGGTCGCGGCGGACGGGCGCCTGGGACAGGCCGTTGACGCTCAAGGGGTCGGGGGCGCTGCCGGCCCAGGCGCAGGCCAGGAAGCCTGTGTCGGCGAGGTCGGCGTCGCGCGCGGCGAAGAGGGAATTGACGATGGGCTGGCGGCGGGAAACGATGGCCGTGGGTGAATGGGCGGCCAACATGCCCCGGGCCGTGTCTGTTGCCAGCGTCACCGTGGTCTTTTGACCTGGGGCCAGGGCGCCAAAGGCAGCGACGTTGCGGTTGGCGGCGACAAACCCCTCGCTGAAGCGCTCCTTGGACTTGTTGACCAGATCGAAGCGGATGCCGTCGGCGGCGCAGGTGGCGGTGGCCTCGATCGCGCCGGTGGGGGTGGCGACGCGGCTAGATTGGAAGTGGACGGGAGACCGCGGCCGGACCTCGACGCCCTCAACGCGCTTGATGTCGGTGTCGGTGAATGTGAAGCGCTGGGACGGGGCGCTGGCGGCCGAGGGACGGCCGCTGACGCGGAGCGTGTAGGGCAGCAGGGCGTCGGGGAAGGCGGAGGGCTCGCCGGGGTGGCATACGTCTACGCGCGCGGCCGAGGGCGAAAGGAGCGCGTAGCAGGAGTTGACGGCCGCTTTGGCCTGGCCGGCGGAGGTCTGGACCACGTGGACGCCGGCGAGGGTCGTTTCGACGATGCCGGAGGCAGCGGAGCCGATGAGGTTGATGGCAACGGCCATGAGGGGGGCGATAACGAGCAGGGCCGCGAAGGCGGCCTCGCGGCGCTTGCGCAGGAGGATGAAGACCGCCAGGGTGACTGCGAGGTTAACGATGACGCAGACGGCCAGGACCCAGCGGCCAAGCACCTTGACGCCGGCCATCTCGTTGAGGGCGGTGAGAGCCTGGCCGGGGAAGCCGCTGCCGGCGGGCGAGGGGATCCTGCCTCGGGGAATGATGAGATCGGCGTAGAGGTCGCGCAAGGCGGGCCATGCGGTGAGGCGTTCGTTGGCGAGGTCAAAGGCGACGAACACGACCTTGCCCACGCCTTCGTTGCGGGTGACGATGAGGGGGAACTGGTCCCATTGGAGCAGGACGCGGCCGTCGCGCACCGTGGACTCGGTGAGGCCGATGCGGGTATTGCCGGGGATGGGGCCGTAGAGGGCCTCGATGGGGGGCACGGCCTGGACCAGGCGCGCGCCGAGGCGCTGGACCGGGGAAATCTGTTCGATGAGGGTGTTCTCCCACCGTGCGGGCGATCCGCCGGGGCAGAGGATGAGCAGGCCGCCGGCGCGAACCCAGTCCACGATCGCTTGCTCCTGAGCCGGGTTGATACCTTCGGGAGGCAGGGAGCCGACGGCGAGCACGTCGGCGGCGTCGTAGCCTTGCCAGCGGGTGGGCAGCTCGGAGAACTGGGAGGTGTTGTTGAATCGGAAGCGCACGGGGAACTCGGGGGTTTCGCGCTCTTGGCGGCAACTGAAGTTCTGATTGGCGTCGAAGGTGAGCGAGACGAAGAGTGACTCGCGCGGGCCCAGGGGCGCGGGCGAGACGGTCTCTCGGGCGCTGAGGTTGCCGCCGCAGTAGAGTTCGACCTCCACCTTGTCGGAGTTGTCCATGCGGACGTAGGTGGTGTGGGTGCGGCTGGATTCCGCGGGGAGATGGATGGGCAGGTCGGTGAGGATGGGGAAGCGCGCGCCGCCGGAGTCGACGCAGCAGGCGCGGAGGATGGCGTCCGTGGCCGGGCCCGGGTTTTCGATGCGCACTTTGAGGGGCGCCCAGCGCCCGGGCCGCACGGAGAGGGAGAAGCCGATGCTGGACTTGCCGAGGCGAGGCTGGTCGGCGGCCAGAGACGAGGAGGAGGGAGAGACGAGCCAGCACAGGCAGGCGATAAGGACTGCGCTGCCTGGGCGTCTGAGGCGGTTGACCATAGCGCACATATCCTCGGGGCTTGCGGCGGGGCGGCCAAGGGGAAGCGCGGCGGGAGGGGGGCCCGCCACGTTCTCAGACGGCAAACGTTCAAATTGTATTGGGGCGGCGATGGGAAAGCAAACGCGGGTTGGGCCGGGGGGAAGGAGATTGGACGCGGGGACAGGAGCAAGGGACCGAAGGGAAGGAAAGGGCGGAAGCGAAGGCGGGGAAGCCGGGGTGGGGCGCGTTGGGTTTGGGCGCCGGGGGGAGGGCGGCTATAATGAGGCGCGTCCGTGAGTGGGAGGTCCACGTGGCAGGCAAGGTGTTTTTGATCGGCGGCGGTCCTGGCGACCCGGGTCTGGTGACGGTCCGGGGGCTGGAGGCGTTGCGGCGCGCGGACGCGGTGGTCTATGACGCGCTGGCGCCGGCCGAGCTGCTGGACGAGACGCGGGAAGGGGCGGAGTTGATCGACGCGGGCAAGCGAGGCGGGGAGGGCGGCGCGGACCAGGCGGAGATTTCGGCGCTGCTGGCGCGACTGGCGGGGGAGGGCAAGGTGGTGGCGCGGCTGAAGGGCGGGGACCCGTTTGTTTTTG